>JAAEZB010000046.1:18579-23759 GCA_018223085.1 Paracoccaceae bacterium | reverse complement strand
AGGTTGTCGGCGGCGATGACGTTGAGGCCGGAGGTCGAGATGATCTCTTTGCCTTTTTCCACGTTGGTGCCTTCGAGGCGGACAACGAGCGGCACTTGGAGGCCGACCTCTTTCACCGCGGCGATGACGCCCTCGGCGATGATGTCGCAGCGCATGATGCCGCCGAAGATGTTCACCAGGATGCCTTTGACGTTCGGGTCAGAGGTAATGATCTTGAAGGCTTCGGTCACTTTTTCTTTGGTCGCGCCGCCGCCCACGTCGAGGAAGTTGGCAGGCTCTGCGCCGTAGAGTTTGATGATGTCCATGGTGGCCATCGCGAGGCCCGCGCCGTTGACCATGCAGCCGATCTCGCCGTCGAGGGCGATGTAGTTCAGGTCATACTTGGACGCTTCGAGTTCCTTGGGATCTTCCTCGGTGGTGTCGCGCAGTTCGGCGACGTCCGTGTGGCGGTAGATCGCATTGCCGTCAAAGCCGAGTTTGGCATCGAGCAGCTTGAGGTTGCCATCGGGCATGACGATCAGCGGGTTGATTTCGAGCATCTCCATGTCCTTCTCGACGAAGGCTTTGTAGAGGTTGCCAAGAAGCGCAACGCACTGTTTGACCTGCGTGCCGGTCAGGCCGAGAGAAAAGGCGACGCGGCGACCGTGGAACGGCATGTAGCCGGTGGCCGGGTCGATCGAGAAGGAGAGGATTTTCTCCGGGGTCGAGGCGGCGACTTCTTCGATGTCCATGCCGCCTTCGGTCGAGGCGACGATGGAAATGCGCGAGGTCGCGCGGTCGACGAGGAAGGCGAGGTAAAGTTCGCGTTCGATGTCCGAGCCAGCTTCGATGTAGATGCGGTTGACCTGTTTGCCCGCCGGGCCAGTCTGATGGGTCACGAGAGTGCGGCCCAGCATCTTCTTGGCTTCTTCGGCGGCCTCTTCGACCGACTTGGCGAGGCGGACACCGCCTTTTTCGCCAGCGTCGGGTTCAACGAAGGAGCCCTTGCCGCGACCACCTGCGTGGATCTGTGCTTTGACAACCCAGAGCGGGCCGTCGAGTTCACCTGCGGCGGTTTTGGCGTCTTCTGCTTTGAGAACGACACGACCGTCGGAAACGGGTGCGCCGTAGGATTTCAGAAGGGCCTTCGCCTGATATTCGTGGATGTTCATGGAACTGTCCCATCTTGCTGCGATTTGTCGCGCGTTGTGGCACAGGCGAACCCGGTTTCTAAGTGTTTTCTTTGATTTCGGGTGATTTTCTCACATTTGTGATCACAGGCAAAAAATTAGTGATCACAAAACCAGTCCCGCAAGATACATTCCATGGAATCAATGCTTCCCGCAGTGTGGAGGGCCTAGTCGGGATATAGCAGGTCGAGGGCGGTTGCGGCCAGTCCGGCCCGCAGAAAGCGTTGATCGGCGTCGTTCAGCACCGTGTAGGATGCGGCGGCGGCCTGAGCGCTATAGGTGCCCTTCGGCGGGGCGGTCCGTGCGAACCAACGCGAATCCGTTTCTGGCACGCGTGGCGCATCGCCCAGAGATAAGCCGATCGCGGCGAGCGTTGTGGCGGGTGCAGAGGCGAGATCCTCATAGCGGATCACGGTGCTATTGGGCCAGATGTCGAGGAGCCATTGGTAGCGCGTAATCTTCTGTGCCAGCAGGGAGGCGAGGTCAGGCAAGAGGCGTTCGGGAAGCTCATCACGCGCCATGGTTAGCCAAGGCTGACGCAGGAATTCCGAAATATCCCCCGGCACGTGGCAAACCGTATGGAACGGGTTGCGATGCATCGAGCGCAGCCACGCCGCCGGGTGGCGCAGAAGGATCACCACGGCGGCCCCTGTCGGAATGAGGAAATCCTTGAGCAAGCGGTCCGTGGGCGCGGCATGTTTCCAGCCTCCGGCCTTCGCGAGGGTGGTGATGTGGTAGTGATCGAGCAAGGCCTCTTCGGCGGCATATCTCTCCCAGCGGGGGAAAAACCCTTGAGGGTAGGCGGCGCTCTCTGGGGTTGGCAGGGTGCGGATATTATCGAAGAGGCGCAGATTGGGTAGGTTCTCTCGAAGGAGGTTTTCGAGGAAGTTTGTTCCCGAATTCCGCTCGCCCAGGATTTTCACCCCTGCCTGCGGATCAATGCGCCGGTTTAGTCCATTCATGGGCGTAGATTGGGCGTTGGCCGAAAGGATGCAACCAAAAACCACCGCACCACGAAAAAAGCCCGACCGCGAGGGCCGGGCTTTGAAATTTTCGGGTGGTCGCGTTTAGGCGAGCGAGCTGTCGATGCCTTTGCAGGCGTCAACCAGACCTTGAACAGCTTTGACCGAGGTGTCGAACATCTCTTGCTCTTCTTTGTTGAGCTTGATGTTGACGATCTTTTCGATGCCACCGGCGCCGATCACGGTCGGAACGCCGACATACATGTCCTTCACACCGAGGTCGCCGTCACAATAGGCGGCGCAGGGCAGGACGCGTTTCTGGTCTTTCAGGAACGCTTCGGCCATTTCGATCGCCGAGGCAGCCGGTGCATAGAAGGCCGAGCCGGTTTTCAGCAGGCCAACGATTTCGGCGCCGCCGTCACGGGTGCGCTGAACCATGGCGTCCAGTTTCTCTTGTGTGGTCCAGCCCATTTCGATCAGGTCAGGCAGCGGGATACCGGCAACGGTCGAGTAACGAACCGAAGGCACCATGGTGTCGCCGTGGCCGCCCAGAACGAAGGCGGTTACGTCGCGCATGGACACGTTGAATTCTTCTGCGAGGAAGTGACGGAAGCGCGCGGAGTCGAGAACGCCAGCCATGCCGCAGACCTTGTTCGCGGGCAGGCCCGAGAATTTCTGCAGGGCCCAAACCATCGCGTCGAGCGGGTTGGTGATGCAGATGACGAATGCGTCCGGCGCGTGGGCGGCGATGCCTTCGCCAACCGATTTCATCACTTTCAGGTTGATGCCCAGCAGATCGTCACGGCTCATGCCGGGTTTGCGGGCAACACCTGCAGTCACGATGCAGACGTCCGCGCCGGCGATGTCAGCGTAATCGCTGGTGCCCGACATGGCGGCGTCGATTTTCTCGACGGGACCGGATTCTGCGATGTCCAGTGCCTTGCCCTGGGGCAGGCCGTCAGCAATATCAAAAAGAACAACGTCGCCAAGTTCTTTGAGGGCTGCGAGGTGGGCGAGGGTGCCGCCGATGTTACCTGCGCCGATGAGGGCAATCTTGGGTCTGGCCATTGGAATTTTCTCCGGTCCGGTTGAAATATCGCCAGCGGCTTAGGCGCTAAAGTGTCGCAACGCAAGGTTTTTGCGCCGCAGCGCAGCGGGGCATGGGGGCTGGGCAGAGCCGGGCAAGGGCCGTAAAGTTGCACAGATACGGGGCTTTAGAGGGGCAGGCGCGGTGAATTTCGACCTTGGCTTTTTTGCGATTGCCGCGCCAGCGGTGGTCTTTGCGGGGGTGTCCAAGGGCGGTTTCGGATCGGGCGCCGCCTTTGCCAGCGCGGCGATTCTGGCGCTTGTGCTACCGCCGGGAGAGGCGCTTGGGCTTATGCTGCCGTTGCTGATGCTGATCGACCTTGCGACGCTCAGGCCCTATTGGGGCAAGTGGTGTTGGCCCGAGGCGAAGGTGTTGATTGCGGGCGGAATACCGGGTGTGGCATTGGGCGTGGCGCTGATGGCGGTGGCCAATGATGACGTGTTGCGGTTCCTGATTGGGGCGGTGGCGGTTGGTTTTGTGATCTGGCGGCTTTGGCCCGGCGAGGCGCGCCATAAGGCGCTTCCGGTTTGGGCCGGGGCGCTGGCGGGGATCGCGGCGGGATTTACCAGCTTCATCAGCCATGCCGGTGGGCCGCCGGTGGCGGTTTACCTGTTGTCGCGGGGCGTTGGAAAGACCGCCTATCAGGCGACGACGGTGCTCATCTTCTGGGTCATCAATATTGCCAAGGCGGTGCCTTATGCGGTGCTCGGGGTGTTCACGGTCGAGACGCTTTGGCTTGACCTGTGGCTCGCGCCGTTTGCGCTTTTGGGGGCGTGGTTGGGCGTGCGGGCGCATGACATGGTGTCGGAGCGGGTTTTCTTTGGTCTCACTTATGTGCTTCTCAGCCTCACCGGGGCGAGGCTGATTTGGGATGCGGTGCGTTAGTCAGGTTTTGCTGCTCTTGCCGGGGGCGGTTCGGCGATCCCCCCCCCTCGCGAGGGACGCAATTGTGAACCTGTGCCTTGACCTGACCCGCCGCAAGAACAAGGACGCCAAGGCCCATCGTGGCCGCGATTAGCTTGGGCCCCGCGCATTTATTCTGCGTTGCGGCAAATTCGGACTTGAATTTTTAATCAAATAATGGCCCATTCCGCGCAACAAAATTACGGAGAGACTCATGGATCAGCGCGCACGCCCTTATCGTTCGGTTTTGTATATCCCCGGCTCGAAAGAGCGGGCCTTGGAAAAGGCCAAGACCCTGCCGGTCGATGCGATCATCTTTGATCTCGAAGACGCGGTGTCCGTGGATGAGAAAGAGAACGCGCGCGCGACGCTCAAAGCGGCGCTTGCAGCGGGCGGCTATGGGAGCCGGATGCGGATCGTGCGGATCAACGGGCTTGATACGCAATGGGGCGAAGCGGATGCCAAGGCGGCCGCGGAGATGGATTGTGATGCAGTTCTGTTGCCGAAAGTCGAAAGCGCGGCGCAGGTTGACGCGCTTGCCGCATTGGTCGGGGACAAGCCGATCTGGGCGATGATGGAGACGCCGCGCGGTATGCTCAACGCGGTCGAGATCGCGGCGCATGAACAACTGACCGGTTTCGTGATGGGCACTAATGACCTTGCGAAAGAGCTTCAGTGTCGTTTCCGCCCGGATCGTCTCCCGATGATGACCTCTCTGTCGCTTTGCCTGTTGGCGGCGAAGGCCGAGGGGATTGTCATCGTGGACGGCGTTTACAACGCGTTCAAGGATGCCGAGGGCCTTAAGGCAGAATGCGATCAGGGCCGCGATATGGGTATGGACGGTAAAACGCTTATCCACCCGGCGCAGGTTGACGTCGCGAACGAAGCCTTTGCTCCGACCGAAGCGGAAATTGATCTTGCTCGTCGCCAAATCGCAGCGTTCGAAGAAGTCGAGGCCTCCGGACAGGGCGTCGCGGTTGTGGACGGTAAGATCGTCGAGAACCTGCACGTCGTGACGGCGAAGGAAATTCTTGCCAAGGCGGATGCAATCGCGGCGCT
>JAAEZB010000046.1:0-18235 GCA_018223085.1 Paracoccaceae bacterium | reverse complement strand
TTCAAGGCTTGGGCGATTGCGCATCTGTTGGTGAATGGCGATGTGGCCTCGGTGATCCTGTTTGGTGGGCTTTTGGCCTGGGCCGTGGCGGAGGTTATCATCATCAACCGGGCCGAGCCGAAATGGACGCCGGGACCGGCAGGCACCTATGCCAAGGACGGGATGTTCCTTGTGGGGTCTGTCGTGCTCATGGTCGTGATCGGCTATGTGCATTACTGGGTCGGCCCTTGGCCTTATCCGAGCTAACCTCATGAAACTATATAGATTTCTAAGCGAAGACGACACATCGGCCTTTTGTCACAAGGTGACAGAGGCCCTTAACAAGGGATGGGTGCTTCACGGATCACCGACCTATTCATTTGATGCCGCGAGGGGCGTCATGCGTTGTGGTCAGGCGGTGGTGAAAGAGGTCGAGGGGACCTACACGCCCGATACAAAACTAGGAGAGCACTAATGGCCAAGACCAATCCGGGCCGGTTTTTCGAAGATTATAGCCTCGGTCAGGTGATCGAGCACGCCGTGCCGCGCACCGTTTCGGGCGGCGAACGGGCGCTTTATCATGCGCTCTATCCGGCACGCCATGCGCTTTATTCTTCGGATGAATTTGCACGTGCCTCGGGCCTGCCGAAGGCGCCGATTGATGATCTTGCGGCGTTCCATGTGGTGTTTGGCAAAACCGTGCCGGATGTGTCTCTCAACGCGGTTGCAAACCTTGGCTATGCAGAAGGGCGCTGGCTCAAACCGGTCTATGAGGGGGATACGCTGCGCTCGACCTCGGAAGTGATCGGGCTCAAGCAGAACTCCAACGGCAAGACCGGGGTTGTTTACGTGCGCACGCGCGGCATGAACCAGAACGACGAGGTCGTGATGGAATATGTGCGCTGGGTCATGGTGCGCAAACGCGATGTGGATGCGCCGGCCCCCGAGGCCGTTGTACCGGAGCTTTCGAAGGTGATCGCGGCAGAGGATCTGGTGATCCCCGAGGGGCTCGATTTCTCGAACTATGATTTCACGCTGG
Organism: Paracoccaceae bacterium; assembly: GCA_018223085.1. GTDB lineage: Bacteria > Pseudomonadota > Alphaproteobacteria > Rhodobacterales > Rhodobacteraceae > Shimia. Next base: position 17,217 of record JAAEZB010000046.1, on the reverse strand, counting down.
CGGGCGAGGCGCATCGCTGGGGCGATTACGAGATCGGCGAGACCATCGACCATGTAGACGGTGTTACGCTTGAAGAAGCCGAGCACATGATGGCGACCCGTCTTTGGCAGAACACAGCGAAGGTCCATTTTGACGCGACCTTCCGTCCCGATGGTCAGCGCCTTATCTATGGCGGTCATATCATCAGCCTGGCGCGGGCGTTGTCGTTCAACGGTCTTGCCAATGCGCAGATGATTGTCGGCCTTAACGGTGGCGCACATGCCAACCCGGCGTTTTCTGGCCTTACGGTCAAGGCGTGGTCGGAAGTGCTCGATAAAGCGGAAACGGGTGTGCCGGGGGTTGGCGCGATCCGCCTGCGCCTTGTGGCGACCAAGGGCGGCGAGGCCTTCGCGCTCCGAGGCGAGGATGGCAAATACCTGCCGGATGTCCTTCTTGATCTCGACTACTGGGCGTTGATGCCGATGTAAGGTAATGCGGCGGTGCGGCATCGGCCGCCCGCCGAGCTATGCGACTCGGCGTAAATCATATGATTTTTGTCGGGTTTGAATGTGTGATCACAGCTAAGAAAAATGTGATCACATACACCGGTCTTTTGCTGTTTTTCGCCCCCCGCGACCAAAAAAACCGGCTGTTTGCGCTGCCACCACAGTGACATAGGGCGAAAAAGCGTTAGTAAGTAGCGCAAGGAAAACTGAGAGGATTCAGTATGGCTGATGTGAACAGGGGCAACCGCCCGCTTTCGCCGCACTTGTCGATCTACCGCCCACAGCTCACCTCGGTAACGTCGATCTTTGCCCGTATCACCGGTGTTGCCCTGCTGGGCGCCGCGTTTCTTGTCGTGTGGTGGTTTCTCGCCGCTGCGTCGGGGCCGGAATATTTCGCCTTCGTCAACGGGCTTATGACCTCGTGGTTCGGTGATCTTGTGATGTTCGCCGCGCTTTGGGCGGTCTGCTATCACTTCCTGTCGGGTCTGCGTCACCTTTACTGGGACACGGGCCGGGGCTTTGAAATCAAAAAGGCCGAGCGTCTTGGCTGGATGGTGATCGTCGGATCGGGCGTTCTGGCCGTTCTCGGCGCGCTGGTTCTCTGAGGAGGGATCGGACAATGGCATTTCTTACCGACCGCAAACGCGCCGAATATCGCGGCTCTTCGCGCCACGGCACCGAGCATTTCTGGGGCCAGACGATCAGCGCCGTGGGTCTTGCGATCCTGATCCCGCTTTTCGTCATCACCTTTGGCTGTGTGCTGGGCTCGTCCTATGAAGAGGTTCTCGCCTATTACCAACGCCCCTTCCCGGCAATCATCGCCGCGATGACTTTCCTCGTCTCGATGATCCATTTCCGCCACGGCATTCAGGTTGTGATCGAGGATTATTCTCGTGGGCTTCAGAAGAAGTTCCTGATTATCGCGTTCACCTGCATTGCCTATGCCATCGCGGCCACAGGCCTTTTCGCGCTGGCGCGCATCGCCCTTTAAGACTGGGAGCATCAGACAGATGGCTGCTTACGAATACGAAACACATGAATATGACGTGGTCGTGATTGGCGCTGGTGGCGCCGGTCTTCGAGCCACGCTCGGCATGGCCGAACAGGGCCTGCGCACCGCTTGCGTGACCAAGGTTTTCCCGACCCGTTCGCACACTGTGGCGGCTCAGGGCGGCATCGCCGCCTCGCTTGGCAACATGGGGCCGGATAGCTGGCAGTGGCACATGTATGACACGGTCAAAGGGTCGGACTGGCTCGGCGATACGGATGCGATGGAATACCTCGCCCGCGAAGCGCCCAAGGCTGTTTACGAGCTTGAGCATTACGGCGTGCCGTTCTCGCGCACCGAAGAGGGCAAAATCTACCAGCGTCCCTTTGGTGGTCACACGACGGAATTCGGCGAAGGCCCGGCGGTGCAGCGCACCTGTGCCGCTGCTGACCGGACCGGCCACGCGATCCTGCACACGCTCTATGGGCAGTCGCTCAAGAACAACGCCGAGTTCTACGTCGAGTATTTCGCGACGGACCTCATCATGAGCGAAGATGGCGAATGCCAGGGTGTGGTTTGCTGGAAGCTTGATGACGGCACGATGCATGTCTTCAACGCCAAGATGGTTGTTCTTGCGACGGGCGGTTATGGCCGCGCCTATTTCTCCTGCACCTCGGCGCATACCTGCACCGGCGACGGTGGCGGTATGGTGGCCCGTGCGGGCCTCGCGCTTCAGGATATGGAGTTCGTGCAGTTCCACCCGACCGGGATTTACGGCTCCGGCTGTCTCATCACCGAGGGTGCGCGCGGCGAAGGCGGCTATCTGACCAACTCGGAAGGCGAGCGGTTCATGGAGCGCTATGCGCCCCAGTATAAAGACCTCGCGCCGCGCGACTATGTTTCGCGCTCGATGACCATGGAAATCCGCGAAGGCCGGGGTGTGGGCAAAGAGGGGGATCACATCCACCTGAACCTCAACCACCTGCCTGCCGAAGCCCTTGCCGAGCGTCTGCCGGGTATCTCGGAATCGGCGAAGATTTTCGCCGGTGTCGATGTCACCAAAGAGCCGATCCCGGTTCTGCCGACGGTGCACTACAACATGGGTGGTATTCCGACCAACTATTGGGGCGAAGTTCTCAACCCGACCGCAGATGATCCGACCGGCGTTGTGCCGGGCCTGATGGCTGTGGGTGAAGCTGGCTGTGCTTCGGTGCATGGGGCGAACCGCCTTGGTTCCAACTCGCTCATCGACCTTGTGGTCTTTGGCCGCGCCGCCGCGATCCGCGCCGGTAAGGTCGTCGATGCCGAGAGCGCCAACCCGGTTCTCAACCAGGCATCGGTCGACAAGGCATTCGAACGCTTTGACGGTCTGCGCTATGCCAAGGGCAACATGAGCACGGCTGAGCTGCGCCTTGAGATGCAGAAGACGATGCAGGCCGATGCCGCCGTGTTCCGCACCGACAAGACGCTCAAGGAAGGCGTCGAGAAGATGACCGGCATTGCCGCGAAGCTTGATGATCTCAAGGTGACGGACACCTCGCTGGTCTGGAACTCGGACCTGATGGAGACGCTCGAACTGACCAACCTGATGCCGAACGCTCTTGCCACGATCCACGGCGCCGAAGCGCGCAAGGAATCGCGCGGCGCGCATGCGATGGAAGACCATACCTCGCGCGACGACGAAAACTGGCGTGTGCACACGGTTAGCCGTGTGGAGGGCAACAAGGTCGATCTGACTTATCGTCCGGTGGTTGTTGATCCGCTCACGACCGAAGATCAGGGCGGCATTTCCCTCAAGACCATCGCGCCCAAGGCGCGGACCTTCTAAGGAGGCGCTCTTTTGACGCGGACCCGGAGTATATCCTGCTTGAGCGGCCTTGAGCCGCGCGGGCCCGCGCGCAAAAGCGGCATGGGAGAGGAGCAATGAACGCGATGGCGGACGGCCTTATCGGCAAACCGGCGCTTCGGGCGCGGCTCGGCTTTGAGCCGGGTCTCGTGCTGCGTATGCACGGGATGCGCCGGTCAGGCAATCACGCCATTGCCTCGTGGCTTCAGCGTAACGCCCCCGAGGGACGGGCGCTTTTCCTCAACAATTGCCGCCGTAGTGCCAATCCGCTTGATGCGTTTTCCTCGGTCGAGGTCAATGATGCCAAGGTGTCGGTCGATAAGGTGCAGGGCGATCTTTCTGTGCTTGGCCCGGATGTTGGCGATGGCGGTCTGCTGCTCGTGTCTTACGAAGACAATTCGCCGGCACAGGATCGTCCGCGAAAGCCGCTTTCGGGGCATTTCGACCGTGGCGTGATCGACCATGAGGTGCTTGTCTATCGCAGCTTCCTCAACTGGGCGGCGTCGCTTACCAAAAAGCTTGAGCCGAATGAGAGCTATAGCGTGGCGCGGCGGATCGCGGTGATCCTGCGCGGTGTCGATCTCTATAGCGATCTTCTTGGCGAGGTGATCGACGGCGGCGCGGCTATTTCGGTTTGTTATGACCGTTGGATGGAGGACGAGGCATATCGCGCCGATCTTCTTGCCCGGCTTGGTCTTGAGGCGCGTGACAACAGCCTTGGCCCCGTGACTGGCTATGGCGGCGGGTCGTCCTTTCAGAAGGGCGCGTTGGAGAGTGCAGAGCTTGCCACGGATCGCCGCTATGTCGAGATGATGCAGGACCCGCTCTATCAGGCGGTGCTTCAGGTCGCGGCCCGCGATGCGGTCCTTGTGGCCCGTATCCAAACCCTTTTCCCGCGCGACGCAGAGGTTCTTGCCCGTGTCGCGATGGAGAACCCGATCAAAGGGGAGGTCGCCCCGTGATGCGCTCTCTCTATTTCACCCCCGCCTTTCGCACGAGCGCGACAGGCCCCAGCAACGCACGCCACGCGGGACAGCAGGTGCTTTCCCCCGAGCGCACCGCGGTCAAGCAAGGAGACTGAGCCATGGTTGAATTTGCACTTCCGAAGAACTCCAAGATTACCACTGGTAAGACTTGGCCCAAGCCCGAAGGCGCAAGCAACGTGCGCAAGTTCCAGATTTATCGCTGGAACCCCGATGACGGGAAGAACCCGCGCGTGGATACCTATTTCGTCGACATGGACGAATGCGGCCCGATGGTTCTTGATGCGCTTATCAAGATCAAGAACGAGATCGACCCGACCCTGACCTTCCGCCGCTCCTGCCGCGAGGGGATTTGTGGTTCCTGCGCGATGAACATCGACGGGATCAACACGCTGGCCTGTATCTATGGCATGGACGAGATCAAGGGCGACGTGAAGATTTACCCGCTGCCGCATATGCCGGTGGTGAAGGACCTTATCCCGGACCTGACCCACTTCTATGCTCAGCACGCCTCGATCATGCCGTGGCTTGAGACCAAGACCAACCGTCCGGCGAAGGAATGGCGCCAGTCGATCGAGGATCGTAAGAAGCTCGACGGTCTTTATGAGTGCGTGATGTGCGCAAGCTGCTCGACTTCCTGCCCGAGCTACTGGTGGAATGGCGATCGGTATCTTGGCCCGGCGGCGCTCTTGCATGCGTATCGCTGGATCATTGATAGCCGCGACGAAGCCACCGGCGAACGTCTCGATAACCTCGAAGATCCGTTCAAGCTCTATCGTTGCCACACGATCATGAACTGCGCCAAGACCTGCCCGAAGGGTCTTAACCCGGCCAAGGCCATTGCAGAGATCAAGAAGATGATGGTCGAGCGCAACATCTGATCCGGTTTGGGGATCACGAAAATTGGCCCTCCGAAGCCTAGCGTTTCGGGGGGCTTTTCTTTGCTTTTGAGGGGTGTTGCCCTGTTGACCCAAGGGAAATTTGCATTTTTTGCATAGCGAGGATGCAGTTTTTGGCGGGTGTATTCCACGGTATGCGAGTCTAGGTTCCGAAATAAGGGAGGAGTTCTGACACAACGGAGAGACCCATGTCGAACTCGCAAAACACGCCGGAAAACGTCGCAGAGCGCGCGTTGGAACTTCTTGAACAGGCTTATGCTTATTACACTCCGCCGCTCACCCCGGTGGCCAAAGCTCAAGCCTCGCAGAACGCCGAGACTTATTACGAATACGTCAAAGCCGCCTGATCTTCCCTTCCATTCGGTTTTTCGAAAAGCGTCCCAGTTTGGGGCGCTTTTTCTTTACGTCGGGTTTCGTTTGGAGAACCGTGCCTGCCTTGGGTAGCCTTCCGGCAAGGGAGGACAGGATATGGCGGATGTGATTGTTGTTGGCGGCGGATTAGCCGGATTGGTCGCGGCGAGCGAGGCCGTGGCGCGGGGGCGCAAGGTTTTGCTTCTGGATCAGGAGGGCGAACAGAGCCTTGGCGGGCAGGCGTTCTGGAGCCTTGGCGGGTTGTTCATGGTGGATACGCCGGAACAGCGCCGTATGGGGATCAAGGATAGCGCCGCACTCGCACTCAGCGATTGGATGGGCTCGGCGCAGTTTGACCGGCCCGAAGATGCCAATCCACGGCGTGTTGCCGAGGCTTATGTCGATTTCGCCACTGGGGAAATGCGCGGCTGGCTGAAGTCTTTGGGAATGCGTTGGTTCCCCGTTGTGGGCTGGGCCGAGCGGGGCGGTGAGATGGCGCATGGGCACGGTAATTCCGTACCGCGGTTTCATATCACATGGGGCACCGGGCCGGGCGTTATCGGGCCGTTTGAACGGCTCGTGCGGCAGGCGGCAGAAGACGGGCATCTCACGTTCGGGTTCCGCCATCGAGTGACAGGGCTCATCGTTGAAAGCGGTGTCGTCAAAGGCGTGCGTGGTGAGGTGCTTGCCGAGGATGCGGCAGAGCGGGGGCGGTCGACCAATCGCGAGGTGGTGGGCGATTTCGAACATCGGGCCGAGGCCGTCATTGTGACCACGGGCGGGATTGGCGGCGATCATGACATGGTGCGCCGCTATTGGCCCGAAGATCGGCTTGGACCTGCGCCCAAGCGCATGGTGGCCGGGGTGCCGGATTATGTGGATGGTCAGATGCAGCGCGTGGCCGAAGGGGCCGGTGCGGCGCTCATCAATGGGGACCGGATGTGGCATTATACCGAAGGGTTGGCGAACTGGGATCCGATCTGGCCGAACCATGGGATTCGCATCCTGCCTGGGCCGTCCTCAATGTGGTTCGATGCATTGGGCGAACGGATGGAAGCGCCGTTTCTGCCGGGGTTTGATACGCTTGGCACGCTCAAACGGATTCTTGCGACGGGGCATGAGCATAGCTGGTTCATCCTGACGCAGAAGATCATTGAGAAGGAATTCGCGCTTTCGGGATCAGAGCAAAACCCAGATTTCACCTCGGGGAAATGGGGCGAAGTTATTAAGGGGCGGGTTCTTAACAAGGGCGCGCCGGGGCCGGTTGAGGCGTTCAAGGAACACGGCGAGGATTTCGTTGTGGCCGAGACCCTTGAGGCGCTGGTGGCGGGGATGAATGAGATTACGCCGGATGTCCCTGTATCGCTTGAGAAAATTCGTGCCCAGATTGAGGCGCGCGATGCGCAGATTGAGAACCCGTTTTCGAAAGATGCTCAGGTGACGGCAATCCGGGGGGCGAGGGCCTATCGCGGGGATCGGTTGATCCGCACGGCGAAACCGCATCGTATCCTTGACGGTGAGGCGGGACCGCTTATCGCGGTAAGGCTCAATATTCTGACGCGGAAGTCTCTGGGCGGGTTGCATACGGATGCGAATGGACAGGTCCTGCGCCCGGATGGATCGAATTTTGAGGGGCTGTTCGCGGCGGGTGAGGTCGCCGGGTTCGGCGGTGGCGGGTATCACGGCTATAACGCGCTTGAGGGGACGTTCCTTGGCGGTTGTATTTTCTCGGGGCGCGCGGCGGGACGTGCGGTTTGAGGCGTGAAATTTTTTTCGCCCCTGATGTAGAAAAGGGATTGATCGACTCAAACTTTGGCCTCATATGCGCGCTCAAGACGCCAACGCACGCGCCTCTGTCGTAGGGGCCCTCTCCATGGTTACGCAGCGACGGTAACGTCTCCTTTTGCAATTTGGTCGGATGGTCCGGCCGGGTCCTTTTGGAGATGACCATGACTGCTCACCTGACCGCAGTGGCTGGCGCCGCTGTTGCTTCCCGTACTCGTCTCGAAGATTTCATCTGGCAAAATTCGTTCGATCAGCCGACCCTTGTGATCGACACCGCGCAGGTGGCCGAGAATTATCGCGCGCTTAAGGCAGGGCTTGGCCGGGCGCGGATTCACTATGCCGTCAAGGCAAACCCGGCGCGTGAGGTTTTGGCGACGCTGGTGGCGGAAGGGTCGTCTTTTGACGCGGCAAGCCGTGGCGAGATCGAAGCCTGTCTTGCGGTGGGTGCGCGGGCCGAGAGCATTTCCTTTGGCAACACCGTGAAGCGCGTGTCGGACATTGCCTTTGCGCATCAGGCGGGTGTTACGCAATTTGCGTTTGATGCCGAGGAAGAGCTTGAAAAGATTGCTGAACATGCGCCGGGGGCGAGTGTTGTGCTGCGTCTCATCGTGGAGAATAGCGAGGCGGATTGGCCGCTGACGCGCAAGTTCGGGTGTGCACCAAGCAAGGCGATTGCCCTTCTCAACATGGCGCGGAGCCTTGGTCTTGATGTGGCGGGTCTGAGCTTTCACGTCGGATCGCAAACCCGCCGCGCGGCCATGTGGGCGCCGGTTTTGGATCGGGTGGCTGCCGTGTGGCACGAGGCGCGCGCGATGGGGCATGACCTTCGTGTGCTCAATATCGGCGGAGGCTTTCCGGCATTCTATGGCGATCCGGTGGAAGCACCGACCCCTTATGCGGCGGCGGTGATGAAGCAGGTCAAACAACGCTTTGGCGATGTGTCTGAAGTCATGGCCGAACCGGGCCGTGGTATGGTTGCCTCGGCAGGGGCCATCGCGGCGGAAGTCCTTCTGGTGTCACGAAAATCCGACTGTGACCTGCACCGATGGGTTTATCTCGATATCGGGAAATTCTCGGGGTTGGCGGAGACCATGGATGAGGCGATCCGCTACCAGTTTCAGACCGCGAAGGACTTTGAACCGGCGGGGCCGTGTATCCTTGCGGGGCCGAGCTGTGACAGTGCGGATGTCCTTTATGAGAAACAGCCGGTGCAGCTTCCGGTGGGGCTTGCGGCGGGGGACAAGATCATGATCCGCAACTGTGGCGCCTATACTTCGAGCTATTCCTCGGTGGGGTTCAACGGGTTTCCGCCCTTGGCCGTCGAGGTGATCTGAGAAGCGCACAAGCGCTTTTCATGGGCGGGGTTTCGAGGCAGGGTGGAAGGGTATCCAAGGAGACCACCCATGACCCGAACCCCGCCATCAGATGCCGAGGAACGCCGCGCGATTCGGCCTGTGATCTGCTACCCGAACGAGACCCTGCCGAAGCCGCCCATGGCGCTTTACAGGGCCACGCGGGAGGGGGCGGAGAAGATCGACGAGGTGTTGGTCCCGGCGCGGGATGCGAAATGTTTTCGGGTGCCCGCGGGGGCGTTTTTTCGGATTTCGAGCGTTGAGGGGCCGCAGGTGGGCGACCTGAACCTATGGAATGCCAGCGACCTTCGGGAGAAGTTTTATTCAGGTAAATCAAGGGCTTTGCACAGAACGCACCTGACGGAAGGGGAGCGGATGTGGTCCTCTTTTCCGTATTTGCGGCCGATGGCGACGATCACGGAAGATACGCTTGGCTGGTACGGAATGGATGCATTTGGCGGGTCGGTGCATGACGTGATCGGGACGCGGTGTGATCCTTATACGGGGAATCTGTTGAGTGGGACACAATACCACCATTGTTGTCACTCGAACCTGACGCGGGCGTTCGCAGCGGAGACGGGGATGCCTTTGGCCGAGGCGGAGGGGTATGTGCATGACGTGCTCAACGTCTTTATGTGCACCGGATTCACGCGGGATACGGGGCAGTATTTCATGAAGGCCTCGCCGGTGCGGCCCGGCGACTACCTTGAATTCTTTGCAGAAATTGACCTTTTGGGCGCGTTGAGCGCCTGTCCGGGCGGAGATTGTTCGTCAGAGCATTCTTCGGACACGGCGGCCTGTTATCCGCTTTTGGTCGAGGTGTTTCAGCCGCGTGAGGGCGCGTTGACGGGATGGGAAAGCCCACCCGTCAACGGCTATGATCGCAGTCACGGGGCCTGAAAAACACAGGTCTGCATCGCGTCTGTATCGCGTATGCATCGCGGTGGTGCGAATTTCGCAGGTCCGGTCAGTCCAGAAGCGCCATGAAGGCTGGCCATGCGGAGGGGTCCGCGAGGGTCTTGTCGCGGCAAAACGCATTGCAGAAGCCAAAGCGCCGCCCGTCAAGTTCGAGGACATGGGTGATCTCTTTGCCGGAATAGGGGCAGGCGTCGTTCTCGGCCTCGGTTCCATCGACGGGTTTGGCCTCAAGCGGGGCAGGACCGGGCCAGTCGGTTGTTGGATACTCTTTGGCATACCATGGCAGGTATTCCTTCATCGCGATTCCCATGGCGCGCCAGCGGCGGAAGGCCGGGTCGGCGAGATGGGCCGCGACATAGGCGCGGGAGGTTTCGCCCATCGGAAGGTCATACCCGGCGAGGCGGGCGGCAACCGGGGCATAGAAGGCGTCGGCGATGCTATAGCTTTCGCAGAGCCAGGGGCTTTCGGTTCCGCAGGTGGCGCGGGCATGGGTCCAGATTTCTTCGAGGCGGGCAAGATCGGCCAGAACGGCCTCGGACGGGTTGGTGTCGCGATAGGCGGTGGCGAGGTTCATCGGGCAATCGCCGCGTAGGGCGGTAAAGCCGGAATGCATTTCCGAGGTCAGGTTGCGTGCCGTGGCGCGGGCGAGGGGCGATGCGGGCCAGAGCCCGGCCTCGGGGTGGCGCGAGGCGAGTTCCTCGGCAATAGAGAGGGAGTCTGACAGGATCGCGCCATCCTCTGCCACGGCCGTCGGCACGGTGCGCGCCGGGGGGCAGAGCGCGGCGAGTTGTGCGGCCACGCTTTGATCGGTGCTGAAATCAATGCGGACCTCGCGGCGGGGAATGCCGAACTTTTCAAAAAACAACCAGCCGCGCAGCGACCAGGACGAATAGGTGTAATCACCAAGATACAATGTATAGCTCATGCCCCGAGGCTAGCGTGGGGGCGCGAGGGGGCAAAATGAAAGTTTTTGAACGGGTCATCACGGACAGTGATTGATGCGTTCAGAGCCCCAATTCGGGCGGGTTTGGATTGTGGTGACCGAAAGATTATCGATTTTGTGAGCGAAGGCCTGAGACCCTGAGAGGCCATCGGCACGGGCGACTTGGGTCAGGATCGCGCCGAAATGGGCGACGATGACGAGATCGCGGTTTGGATGGGTGACAAGGAGGCGATCCACGGCGGAGCCGACACGGGCGCAGACGGTGTTCCAGCTTTCGCCGCCGGGAGGGGCGGTGTCGCCGGGGGTTTCCCAGAAGGCGCGGGCAAGGCCGGGATCTTCCTCGGAGATGTCGGGGAAGCGTTTGAGTTCCCAATCGCCGAAGTGAATTTCGCGCAGGTCGGAATCGTGGGGCAGGCGGGGGCGCGTGCCCGTGATGGCGTCTGCGGTGGTGACGGCGCGTGAGAGGTCCGAGCTTATGACGAGGGCATCGGTAGGGAGATGTGCATCGAGGCGGGCGAGTGCGGCCGTATCGGAGAGATCGGCGGGCAGGTCGGACCAGCCGACCATGGAACGCGCATGGGTTGGGCCGTGGCGGACGAGGAACAGGCGGCTCATGAGGGGGCCTTCATGGTTAGCGGCAGGCCAGCGGCGACGAAGAGCACGGTATCGGCGGCGGCGGCGAGGCGTTTGTTGAGGCGCCCCTGCACATCACGGAAGCGGCGGGCGAGCGCGTTTTCGGGAACGATGCCCATGCCGACCTCATTGGAGACCACGACGACCTTGCCCTTGCAGGCGGCCAGCGCGTCGAGGAGGCGGGCGGTCTCGGCGTCGAGATCGTTTTCGGCGAGGAGGTGGTTTGACATCCACATGGTCGCGCAATCGAGGAGGGCGACCTCATCCGGCGCGACGGAGGCCAGTGCCGGGGCAACATCAAGGGGGGCCTCAATGGTGCGCCAGCCGGGGCCGCGTTGATCCACATGGGCGGCGATCTTGGCGCGCATCTCATCGTCCCATGCTTCGCCCGTGGCGATATAGACGCGCGGCGCGCCGGTCCCCGTGACGAGGGATTCTGCGTAGAGGGATTTGCCCGAGGCCGCGCCGCCGAGGACGAAGGTCAGCTTGGAAAGCATGATTTTTGCCATCTGAAAAGTGATCCGATCCGGCGCAACCTGCGTAATTCCCTATGAAAGCGCAAGACGGAAGGAGACCGAGATGGGCCTGCATTCCAATGTGAACAGGGAAATGACGCGCGCGGCGATGCGCGAAGAAATGCTTGATGCCGAGACAGAGAAAGCCTTGGCCATGGCGTGGCGTGACAAGCGCGATGGGGCGGCGTTGCACCGTCTTATCCGGGCCTATATGCGGCTGGCGATTTCCATGGCAGGCAAATTTCGCCGCACCGGGGTTAGTCAGAATGACCTTGTGCAGGAGGCGATGCTGGGCCTGATGAAGGCGGCGGACAAGTTCGATCCAGACCGAGAGGTGCGGTTTTCGACCTATGCGGTGTGGTGGATCCGGGCCGGGCTTCAGGATCACGTCATGCGCAATTGGTCGATGGTGCGGACGGGATCGACGACGTCGCAAAAGTCTCTTTTCTTCAACATCAACCGGGTCAAGGCGCAGTTCGAGCGCGAGGCGATGGCGCGGGGCGAAAGCCTTGATACGCACCAGATCGTCGAGAAGATCGCCAGCGAGATCGGCGTGAGCCAGTCGGATGCGGAGATGATGCTTGGGCGGATGTCGGGGAGCGATATGTCGCTTAATGCGCGCCAGAGCACGGATGAGAGCGGGCGCGAGTGGCTTGATCTTTTGGAGGACGAAGGCGCGATGGGGGCGCATACTGTCGAAGCGCGGCGCGATGTGGCGGCGTTGCGGGGGCAGTTGGTCGAGGCGATGGATGGATTGAGCGCGCGAGAGCGCCATATCCTTGCGGCGCGGCGGTTGGATGATGAGCCGCGCACATTGGCGAGCCTTGGGCAGGAAATGGGCCTTTCGAAAGAGCGGGTGCGTCAGCTTGAAGCGGCAGCTCTTCACAAGATGCGGCGCAACCTTGAACAACGTGGCGTAGGGGTTCATGACTTTGTGTCATGAGACGTTTGATTCTGGCTTTCGCGCTTGTCGCGGCCCCCGCATGTGCCGAAGAGATCACCGCAGGTGAGATTGCCACGCTTGCGCCTGTGGACGTGGTGTTCCTTGGCGAGCTGCATGACAACCCGTGGCATCACGAGAACCAGGCGGCGGCAGTTGCGGCGCTTCAGCCTAAGGCGGTTGTGTTCGAGATGTTGACCGACGTGCAGGCGGCAGAGGTCACGCCGGAGTTGATCGGGGATCAGGCGGCGTTGGAAAAGGCGCTTGATTGGGCGCATAGCGGTTGGCCGGAGTTCGAGATGTATTACCCGATCTTTGCCGCCGCCAAGGGCGCGAAGATTTATGGCGCGTTGGTGCCGCGCGAGGCGGTGCGTGATGCGATCATGGGCGGCGACGTGGTGGCGGGATTTGGTGAGGGCGCGGATATGTTCGGGCTTGCTGCGCCGCTGGACGATGCGGAGCAGGGCGCGCGGGAGGCCAAGCAGATGGAGGCACATTGTAATGCGCTTCCCGAAAACCTCTTGCCGGGGATGGTATTAGGGCAGCGCCTTCGCGATGCGACAATGGCGCGAGAGATTGCGCGTGCCCATGAGGACACGGGCGGGCCGGTGGTTGTTATTACGGGCAATGGTCATGCGCGGCTCGACTGGGGCGCGCCGCGCCTTTTGCCAGATACCCTCACGGTACGCAGTGTGGGGCAGCTTGAGCGCGCGCCAGAAGAGACCCCGCCGCATGACGTTTGGGTCGTGACGCAGGAAGCAGAGCGCGAAGACCCCTGTGCGGTCTTCAAGAAAGACTAGGGACGGGCCGCTGGCATTGCTTGTTTCCGCCGCGCCCAAGGCTTAGTCTCTGCAAAACCTTGGAAAAGCGGGCGCTGATATGCTGACCGACAAACGTATTCTTCTCATTATCGCTGGCGGGATTGCCGCGTATAAATCGCTTGACCTGATCCGTCAGCTGCGCAAGCGGGGCGCGTGGGTCACGCCGGTTTTGACCAAATCGGGGGCGGAGTTCGTAACGCCGCTTTCGGTTTCGGCGCTGGCGGGGGAGAAGGTCTATCGCGATCTCTTTGACCTCACCGACGAGGCAGAGATGGGGCATATCCAGCTTTCGCGTTCGGCGGACCTTGTGGTGGTGGCACCTGCGACGGCGGACCTTATGGCGAAGATGGCGGGGGGGCATGCGGATGACCTTGCTTCGACCCTCCTTATGGCGACGGATACGCCGGTTTTGATTGCTCCGGCGATGAATGTGCGCATGTGGGAACACCCGGCGACCCGGCGCAACGTGGCGACGCTGCGCGGTGATGGGATTATGGTTGTGGGGCCGAATGAGGGCGATATGGCCTGTGGTGAATATGGGCCGGGGCGGATGTCGGAACCGGACGAGATAGTCACCGCGATTGAGACCGCGCTTGCCGAAGGGCCGCTAACCGGGCGGCGCATCCTCGTGACTTCGGGGCCGACTCATGAACCGATTGATCCGGTGCGTTATATCGCCAACCGATCTTCCGGGGCGCAGGGCACGGCGATTGCGCGGGCCTTGGCGGTGATGGGGGCAGAGGTCATTTTTGTGACCGGTCCGGCAGAGGCAGACCGGCCCGAGGGCGTGCATATTGTCGAGGTTGAGACCGCGCATGAAATGCTTGAGGCGGTGCAGGGGGTGTTGCCCGTCGATGCCGCCGTCTTTGCCGCCGCCGTGGCCGATTGGCGTGTGGCGAGCGCGTCGGATAGCAAGCTCAAGAAAACCAAGGGCGGGATTCCGGCGCTCGAATTTGCGGAAAATCCTGACATCCTTGCCACGGTGAGCCAGATGGAGACCGGGCGGCCCGGTCTTGTCGTGGGCTTTGCCGCCGAGACTGATGACGTGATCGCCAATGCAACCTCCAAGCGGGCGCGCAAGGGGTGCGATTGGATCGTGGCCAATGATGTCAGCCCGGAAACGGGGATCATGGGCGGGAGCGAAAACGCCGTGACGCTTATCTCGGACGAGGGCGCAGAGCATTGGCCGCGCATGGGTAAGCACGAGGTTGCGCATCAGTTGGCCGAGCGGATCGCGACGGCGCTAGGCCAAGAGTAAACAGGGAGCGAAGCGTTGGTGCAAATCCGGCTCAACTGGCTTGAGGAGGCGGACCGGGAGGTCGCGTTGCCATCCTATGAAACCGCAGGGGCAGCGGGGGCGGATATCCGTGCCAATTTCCCCGAAGGCGGGCGCGAGGGCGTGACGCTTGCGCCGGGCGAGCGGGCGTTGGTCCCGACCGGGCTTCGGATTGGAATTCCGTCGGGCTATGAGGTGCAGATACGTCCGCGTTCGGGGCTTGCGCTCAAACATGGGATCACGCTTCCCAATACGCCGGGGACGATTGACAGCGACTATCGCGGGCCGCTTGGCATCATCGTGATGAACGCAGGGCAAGAGCCGTTTCACATCGATCATGGGGCGCGGATTGCGCAGATGATCGTTGCGCCGGTGGTGCAGGCGTCTTTCGAGACGGTCGAGAGCCTTGACGAGACCGCGCGCGGCGCGGGCGGGTTCGGATCGACGGGGACGGCGTAATGGCTCTTGTCCTTGTCATGGCGGCGGTCCTTTGGGGGATCGGAGCAATCATGGGCGCGCCGAGCCGGGCGCGTTGGACCATGGTCGGGCTTTTGTGGGCCGCGGTGATGGGGGCGCATATTTTGTTGCCGGATGGGCATCCGCTTCGCATGGCGACGGGGGAAAGCCCGGCGCTTTGGGCGATTGTTGGCGGGGCGGCGGTGATCGTGATTGCCTATCGCGCCGGTTTGAAATGGCTCCGGGCGCGGGTGCGGGAACCCGAGGGCGAGGTTCAGGACGGGCCGTTCAGCGATACGGAGCTTAACCGCTATGCGCGTCATATCGTGCTACGCGAGATTGGCGGGTTGGGGCAGAAGAAGCTCAAGGATGCCAAGGTCTTGGTGATCGGGGCCGGGGGGCTTGGTTCGCCTGCGCTTCTCTATCTCGCGGCGGCGGGTGTGGGGACGGTTGGCGTTGTCGATGATGACGAGGTCGATAATTCCAACCTTCAGCGGCAGGTCATCCATCGCGATGATGCGATCGGCATGCCCAAGGTATTTTCCGCCGAAGCGGCGATGAAAGCGCAGAACCCGTTTGTCACGGTAAAGCCCTATCAGCGGCGTCTCGGCGAGGAGACGGCGGCGGCGCTGGTGGGGGAATATGATCTTGTTCTGGATGGGACGGATAATTTCACCACGCGCTACCTTGTGAACCGGGCCTGTGTCGCGGCGGGGGTGCCGCTTGTCTCGGGGGCGTTGTCGCAGTGGGAAGGGCAGATCAGCGTGTTTGACCCGAAAGCGGGCGCGCCTTGTTATGAGTGCGTCTTTGCCAAGGCGCCGGCGGAGGGGCTTGCGCCGTCTTGTGCCGAGGCCGGGGTGATCGGGCCATTGCCGGGGGTGATCGGGTCGATGATGGCGGTCGAGGCGATCAAGGTTTTGACCGGGGCGGGGGCGGCGTTGCGGGGCGAGATGCTCATTTACGACGCGCTTTATGGCGAGAGCCGGAAGATTAGCCTCAAGCGGCGTGCGGAGTGTCCGGTCTGCGGGCAGGGATGATCGCGCGGCGCTCGCTGCCTTTGGCAGCATCGCCCCACCCGCCATCCCATTGAGAGCGGTTGCCCATTGCGCATCCCGCGCGCGAGATTAGGTTGAGGGCAAAGGAGACACGCCCATGACCAACCCGATCCTGTCCCAGTGGGATACCCCGTTCGAGATTGCCCCGTTTGATGCCATTTCCGACGAGGATTTCGCCCCGGCGCTTGATGAGGCATTGGCGGCGCATGACGCGGAGATCATGGCGATTGCCGGGGATGAGGCACCTGCGGATTTTGCCAATACGGTCGAAGCGCTGGAGGCGGCGGGCGAGGCGCTTGATAAGGTGCTTTCGGTGTTTTTCACCGTGGCGGGCGCGGATAGCAATCCAGCGCGTCAGGCGTTGCAGCGGGATTTTTCGCCCAAGATCGCGGCGCATTTTTCGGCGATTTCGTCGAACAAGGCGCTTTTTGCGCGGATCGCCGAGGTTTGGGAGAAACGCGAGAGCCTTGACCTTAGCGAGGAACAGCAGCGGGTTTTGATGTTGACGCATCGCGGTTTTGTGCGCTCGGGTGCGGCGCTGACCGGGGAGGCGGATCAGCGGATGCAGGCGATCATGGGGCGTTTGGCTGAACTTGGCACCGGGTTCACCCAGAACCTTTTGGCGGATGAGCGGGATTGGTTCATGCCGCTTGCCGAAGGTGATCTTGAAGGGTTGCCGGGGTTTGTTGTCGATGCCGCACGGGCGGCGGGCGAAGAAAAGGGGCAGGAAGGGCCGGTTGTGACCCTGTCGCGCTCTCTCATCGTGCCGTTTTTGCAGTTTTCGCCGCGCCGCGATTTGCGCGAGGTGGCGTTCAAGGCATGGGCCGCGCGGGGGGAAAACGGCGGCGAGACGGACAACCGCGCCATTGCGGCCGAGATTTTGGCGCTGCGCGCAGAGCGGGCCAAGCTTTTGGGCTATGAGAGCTTTGCCGATTATAAGCTTGAGACCGAGATGGCGGGCACGCCAGAGA
>JAAEZB010000045.1:20688-24332 GCA_018223085.1 Paracoccaceae bacterium | reverse complement strand
GAAGAAACGCGAGAGCGTAACGGCAAGTTCGTGACCACCACGCGCCCTCTATTTCCGGGCTATATCTTTGTGGCTTTTGATGTGGACCGCGGGCTATGGCGCTCGGTCAACTCGACTTATGGGGTCACGCAGCTGGTGAGTTTTGGCAGGGAGCCGGCCGCGGTTCCGCAAGACCTTGTTACTCAGCTCATGTTGCGGTGTGACACGAAGGGAAAGTTGCTGGCGCCGGAGCGTTTGCAGCCTGGCGATCAGGTTGCGCTGACGAAGGGGCCGTTTGCAAATTTCGTGGCGGAGGTGGAGAAAATCGAAACTGACCGGCGTGTTTGGGTTTTGATGGATATTATGGGCGGTGAAACACGCGTTGCGGTCAGGGAAGATCAATTGCGGGCCGTGTGAGGCTGGTTTTCCGCCTGAAAAATAACATGCGCCCTGCCGTGAAAATAGCAGGGCGTTTGATTTTTAAAGCACGGCCTTATGCCGCAAGCCGGGTTTAGTCTTTGGTGCGCAGCACGCGCCAAGCCACAACAGCGACAATAGCGGCCACAAGGGCATAGCTGATGCCGTGCGGGTGCAAATGCCCGACTTGGTTGGCGACCTCGTGTGCCGATACGGCAGCGGGAGTCAGTGCCAGAGCGGCGAAGAGGGTCTTTTTCATTGGTCTAGTTCCTTTTTTCTGATCGCGAGAAAATCGCGGATATCGAGCGTGTCGCGTTCGTCCATCGACACGTAGATGAGGTGCATGTTGCAGCGTTCGCGCACCATTTCCTTGGGGAAAGGCAGGTAGCTCAGTTCGCGCGAGCCGAAGGAGGGCGCAGCGGTGCCGACCTGCCAGTCGGTCTTGAGTTCCACATCCACAAGCTTGAGCGCCGTGGCACCACCAACACCGGGGCGCTCAAAGGGCACCCCGGCGAGTTTAAGGTAGGATGCCTTATCGGCGGCCTGCACAAAGCCGTCGATGAACTGGGTCGCAAGGACTTGAAGGTCGGCGGCGGCATCCTCGTCATGCATATGGGAGTGAAGGTGTTCGCCATGGGCATGGTTATGGCCATGTCCATGATGATGATCGTGGTCGTGATGGTGGTGATGATGGCCGTGTGGGCCGTGATCGTGTGGCATGGGGCCCTCCGTCAAAATTGATGCGGTCCGTCATTGGACCAGCGTTTGCCTTCGAACTCGCCGTGCGGGATCGCAACCGGTTTGTCGATGTGCTTGCGGTGGTTGCCCAAAGTGCCGTTAGAGACCATCGCGCCGAGCACGTCGACAATCACGCGGGTGCCCATGAGGGCGGTGATGTCGGAGGTGTCATAGGGGGGCGAGACCTCGACCAATTCCATGCCGCAGAGACCTTCGGCCGCGACCTTGGAGGCCAGCGCCAGCGCCTCGCGCGGCAGGAAACCGCCCGGTTCGGGCCAGCCGGTGCCGGGGACAAAGCCACAGTCGATCGAGTCGATGTCGAAGGACATATAGACCATGTCGACCCCGTCCCAGGCCATTTCGAGCGCCATTTCGGCGGTCTTGTCGATGCCCATCTTTTCCATGTCGCTCATGGTGATGATGTTGGTTTCACGCTCGCGGGCGACCTTGACCGCCTCGCGCGGTACCTGCCAGCCGCCGATGCCGACCTGCACGAGGTTCTTGGCGGGCACGTTGGGCAGGTTGGTCGAATGGAACCACGGCGTGGTGTGCATCCGTTCGTCGAGGTCTTTTTCCTGAATGTCGGCGTGGCGGTCGAAATGCACGATGCCAATTTTCTTCGACGTGCATTCGGCGATGCCGCGCACGCACGGGAAGCCGATGGAGTGGTCGCCGCCGATCATTACGGGGAAGGAGCCGGAGCTGAAGACGTGGCTCACGGCGCGGCTGATCTGATCGAAGCTTTTTTCGATATTGGCGGGAATGGTGAAGACATCGCCAGCGTCGCAAAGCGTCATCTGTTCGCGCAGATCGACGCCAATTTCGTAGTTATAGGGCGTGTAGAGCGCGGAGATTTTGCGCACGCCCTGCGGGCCAAAGCGGGTGCCGGGGCGGTAGGTGGTGCCGCCGTCGAAGGGGATGCCGAGAACGGTGGCGTCGTAATTGGCCACTTCGAGCACGTCTTCGGTATAGGGCGCTTTGAGGAAGGTGTTGATGCCCGCATAGTGAGGCAGTTCACCGCGCGCAAAGGTGGGGATCGACTTGTCGTCGATGCTATCGGCACCGGTCAGGCCCATGCGCAGGGCCCATGCGCGTTCCTCGGCCCAGCGGCCTTCGGGCAGTTCGGCCTCTTTGCGCATGGCTTTCCAGCCCGCGAGCTTGGTCAGGTCGGGATGGTGAAAGCGCTTTTCGTCGCGACGTTGATCCGCCGGATGATGCGAGCGTCGCCGCTCAGTTGGAGCGAAGAACATGGGTTTTCTCCTTGATGGTCTGGTAAGGGAAGCCGCCATTTCTGGCGTCGAAGTCGTAGGTGATGGTGGCGCCAAACGCGCCGGGGTCGTCGGGATCCCAACGGGGTTTGTCGAAGACGATGACCCGGTCGCCGAGCTTGAAGCCTTCTTCGAGGTCGTGGGTGACCATGAAGACGGTCATGCCGGTTTCGGCGCGCAGCTCGGTCAGGAAATCATGCATCGAAAGACGGGTGCCCGGATCGAGCGCGCCGAAGGGTTCATCGAGCAAAAGGATGCGGGGGCGGGCCACGAGGGCTTGGCCGATGGCGAGGCGCTGTTGCATGCCGCCCGAAAGCGTGGCGGGGTATTGATCGGCGACGTGATCGAGGCCGATGCGGACAAGGGTTTCATCGGCGCGCGCACGGGCCGCTCTTTGGGCTGCGCCGAAGAAGCGGCCCCATGGGCGGCGGAAACTCTCACCGGCGACGATATTGTCGCGCACAGTCAGATGCGGGAAGGTCGAGTATTTCTGAAACACCACGCCGCGTTCGAGCCCCGGCTCAACAGCGGGCGGGTTGCCATCGACGGTGATCGCACCACGGGTCGGGGTTTCCTGGGCGAGGAGAAGGCGCAGGAAGGTGGATTTGCCACAGCCCGAAGCGCCAACGATGGAGACGAATTCGCCTTCGTCGACTTCGAGGCTGACCTGTTCGAGGATTGGGCGGTTGCCGTAGCTTTGGAAGATATTGTCAGCGATGACGAAGCTCATAGGGAGGCCTCCGCCCAGGGAAAGGCCTTGCGCGAGAGTGCCTTGAGGGCCCAGTCGATGAGGAAGGCGAGCAGGGTGATCCAGAGCACATAGGTCAGGATCACATCCATCGCGAGGTAGCGGCGCACGAGGAAGATGCGGTAGCCAAGACCGAGATCAGAGGCGATGGCCTCGGCGGCGATCAGGAAAAGCCATGCCGGGCCAAGCGAGAGGCGCACCGATTGGATCAGGCGCGGTAGCACTTGGGGCAGGGCGACGCGCAGGGCAATGGTCATGGTAGAGGCGCCGAGGGTCTCGGCTTTGACGGTCATCTCGCGCGGGAGTTCGAGCGTGCGTTGC
The DNA here is from genome assembly GCA_018223085.1 of Paracoccaceae bacterium. Classification (GTDB taxonomy): domain Bacteria; phylum Pseudomonadota; class Alphaproteobacteria; order Rhodobacterales; family Rhodobacteraceae; genus Shimia. Next base: position 20,861 of record JAAEZB010000045.1, on the reverse strand, counting down.
GACATATCGCGGATGAGGACGGGGGTAATGCCGATGAAAATTAGCACGATCTTGGAAGCTTCGCCGAGGCCGAAGACGATGAACAGGATGGGCAGGATCGCAAGCGGCGGGATCATGGAGATCACGGCGACAAAGCCGGAGAACATGGCGCGCAGATGCGGCAGGAGGCCGAT
>JAAEZB010000045.1:11045-20238 GCA_018223085.1 Paracoccaceae bacterium | reverse complement strand
GCCACGCCGACGAAATCGGCCGACGGTGCACCTTCGCCAAGAATGCCTTTGTCAAAGAGGAATTCCGCGACGCTTACCATGGTGGTCTTGAGTTCTGCGCTTTCGGTGAAGCTTACAGCCACGGCCGGGTCATAGAACATCGCGGTCGAGGCGAGCTGTGCGTCATAGCCCGCGAGATCGGTACCAGAGGCAGCGGCCATGGATTCACGTGCGGCTTTGCCCTCGGGGGTGTCCGAGGCCATTAGCGCCATGGTTTCATACCATGCGCCTGCAACGGCTTTGCCGAAGGCGGGGTTGTCTTTGAGGGTGTCGGTGTTGACGACCATCATGTCGATGATCTCGCCGGGGATTTGCGAGCTATCGAAAATCTTGGTGGCTTTGGGGTCTTCGAGGATGGAGGAGACCAACGGGTTCCATGTCACGACGGATTCCACATCATCGGTCGCGAAGGCGGCAATCATGTCGGCGTCAGAGGTATTAATGACGCCCGCAAGATCGGCCTCAGACAGGCCCACCGTGTCGAGGCCGCGCGCCAGAAGGTAATGCGAGACGCTGAGTTCCACGAGGTTCACCGGTTTGCCCTTGAGAGTCGACAGGTCGCCTTCGCCCTTGAGGATCACCGCGTCATTGCCGTTGGAATAATCGCCCACGATAAGCGCCGTGGTATCCACGCCACCGCCCGAGGGGATGGAGAGCGTGTCCATATTGGTGGCGGAAACGCCGTCAAACTGACCCGCGGTATATTGGTTGATGGATTCGATATAGTCGTTGATCTGAACGATCTCGACATCAATGCCATATTTGGCAGCCCATTTGTCCATGATGCCGCTGTCTTCCATGTAGCCCCATGGCATCCAACCGACATAGATTGACCAAGCCAATTTGAACTCGGTCTTTTCCTCGGCGGATGCGCCAGAGGCAAGGGGGGCTGTCATCAGGGCAGCCAGAGCGGCCGCTGTTGCGAATTTCTTGATCATTTCTGTCTCCCGTCATTTGCGTTCAACGATGCCGGCCATCGGTCCGCGAATGGAAAAAGAGAGCTGGCGCGGACGAACCGACGCAGTACTCTCCCGGGATTTTTCCCCGCCGTGTACCTGCGTGGAGTTTGCCACGCAGGCGGCATCTCTCGGACCTGACCCCTTGGAAGGACAAAGGCGGAACCCTAGACACCCTGCATTCACAGGCTGGCGCAGGGATGGGGCATGAGACAAGGTTTTGCCGAAAAACAGCCCATAGCCCGATGTGTGTGCTTGTTTTTCGAGCGCATAGCCCAGCGTTTGATGAATTTCACAGCGCGATGTTTCGCGGATTGCGGGGGTTTGCTAGGATCAGGGTATGAAACTTCCTGTTGTGACATCCTGGTATGAGCCCAGACGACTCGGGGATCGGCTCTGGCTGATTACTGAACCGCATGTGCATCCGATCTTTTCTGCCAATATGCATTTGGTGCTTGGACGGGATGCGGATCTTCTCATTGATAGCGGCATGGGGATCGCGCCCCTGCGCCCGGTTGTGGATGGGCTGCGGCCTGATCCGGATAAGCCTGTTATCTGTCTTTCGACCCATACCCATGTGGATCACATCGGAGCAGCGCATGAGTTTGAGACCCGGCTGGTGCATCCGGTCGAGGCCGACGAACTGGCGTCTCCATCGCCCTATTCTCTTCGAAGAGCAGACCTGTCGGCGGCGTTGCAGGAAATGTTTGTCGAGGCGGGGTATGACGCACTTTGGGAGTATCTTGTCGATGCTGTGCCGAGTGCAGATTATGACCTTGATGCTTATGCCATCCCACCCGCGCCCGCGACGGGGTTTGTGGAGGATGGTGATGTGATCGACCTTGGCGATTGGCGTGCCGAGGTGCTGCACCTGCCGGGGCATTCGCCGGGGCAGCTTGGGCTCTGGCATGCCGAGAGCCACACGCTTTTTGGTGGCGATGCGGTGTATGACGGGCCGTTGATTTATGATGGGCCGGGGATGAGTATTAAGGATTATGCCGCGACCCTCAAGCGGTTGCGGGATATGCCCATTCACACGGTGCATGGTGGGCATGATCCGGCCTTTGACGGGGTGTGGCTTCAGGCGATCATCAAGGATTACCTTGAACGCTGGGACATGACCTAGGCGATCAAGGCGATATCCTGTCTGGTGCCGTCGAAGGCTATCGCGTGAAAGATCATGCTGTTTGCCGTTCGTGTCAGGGCGGTTTGGTCTTCAAGGAAGGGATTGGTGGCGCGCGTGGCGCATCCGGTTGTGCCGTCCCAATCGCCCAGTACGTAATGCGAGGCGAAATGCGCGGGCAGGGCGTCGGGAAGTTCGCCCGCCTCCAGCGTAGAGATCAGGGGGGCGGAGGCCGGCGTGTTCGGCGCGCCGAGGGCGAGTAGAAATTGGGTGTCTGACAGGACGAGGACCCCCTCCATGCCGCCGCCCCGAAGGCGTATGGCCTCAACTGTCGGATCGGACGTCTTGCGCCAGAGTTCGGCATAATCCGCATGGACCCCGTCTTCGATAAGGTCGCCCGCAGCGTCAAAGGACATACGCCCGGCGTCGATGCCGTCCGGGGTTCCGTGCCAGTTGATCTCGCGCGCCCAAGTGCAGATGCTATCTTCGACATGGATCGTGCCGGCAAAGCCCTCTGATTGCATCAGTGTGAGGAGGGCCGCTGGCGATAGATCGGCCAGCGCCTGCGCCCCGCGCAGGTCGGGACGCGGGGCCGGGATGCGAATATCGGCGTATAGCAGGCCGCATTGCATCCAGTGGACGCAGGTTGTGGTATCTTCAAAGCCGGGCGCACGCAGCCAGAGGCGCTGCCAATGGGCTTGAAGGTCTGCTGATCCTGTCACGCGGCGGCGCTTTTCAGGGCCGAGAGCTTGTCGACGATCTCGTCAGTGCTTTGCACCGCGCCTGCCTGAAGATATTCCATTGCGTTGAGCGAGGCCTGATGGGCGGCATCGGAGGTGCCGCCGACGCTGTCAGAAATCACGCGCATGTAGTAATCGTGCTGGTGGCCGTCGACGAAGGTATAGTGGACGCAGACATCGGTCATCCCGCCAACAAGGATCAGGGTTTCAGCCTTGAGCCCTTTGAGCAGGATCTCAAGTTCGGTGCCAAAGAAACAGGAATAGCGGCGTTTGCGGATGAAATAATCACTGTCGCGCATGTCCATTTCCTCGGCGGCGACCGGCGTGCCGGGTTCGCCATCAAGGCAGTGAATGCCTTCGGAGCCGTCCAGTTCGCGGCCATAGTCAACCATGTCGCGACGGTGGTTTTCCTCGAAGAAGACCACCGGGATATCGGCGGCATGCGCGGCATCTACGACGCGGCGGGCGCGGGCCATGTTGTCGTAATAGTTGGGCATGGTCGGGATGCCGGCGTTGCTACGATCGAGAAACGCACCTTTCTGGATGTCGACGACGATCAGGACGGTGTTGCCGACGAGAGTTGGTTGGCGGGCCATGAGGTTTCTCCTTATGAGGTTAGGTTTTGGCAGGTTCGGCGCCCATCAGGCGCGGCAGGTCGCCCCATCGGGCAACGGCGGAAAAGACTGCGAGAGACACCGCGATGAAGGTAATGGCGGCGACGGCCATAGTCGGGGTGTAGCCATTGCGCAGCGAGTTGAAGATTTGCAGCGTCACGGTCGAGTAGGAGGAGGCCGAGACAAAGAACATCACGATGAATTCGTTAAAGCTCAGCACAAGCGCAAAGAAAAAGCCCGAGACGGTATAGGGGATAGTTTGGGGTAAGATCACGGTACGGAAGGTAACCGCAGGCGTGGCCCCCATGGTCGCGGCAGCGTCTAGATGGGCGCGGTCGATGCTCTGTAGCCCGATGGAGATCGTGACGATGGGCAGGGCGAGGAAGAGGGCGGCGTGGCTCACCACTCCGGCCCAGATCGCGCCGAGAGCGCCGAGGAAGGTCCACAGAAAGCTCAGGCCGACGCCAAAGACGATCGGCGGCAGGGCAAAGGGCATGGAGCCAAGACCGGCGAGGATCGCCGAGGCGCGACTGCCACGCGACCAGAGCCAGTAGGCCAGGGGCCAAGCGATCAGCACAGCGAGAGCGGCGCTTGCGAAAGCGATGAGGATCGAGTTGCTGAGGGCCTTTACCCAAACAGTTTCGGTTACGAAGAATTCGTGAAAGCGCGCGAAGGTCGGGTCCTTGGGCGGGAAGAACATGGTGCGGCCGGAATTGAGCGCCGCGCCGCAGACCACGATAATGGGCAAGGCGACCATGATCGCCGACAGCGCAAGGAAAAGTCGGGAGAGAACGCGCAAGATCATGAGGTGCCTCTCCGGCTTAGCCATTGCCCAAGGACGAGGAAGATTCCTGCGGTGATGAGGAGGACCACCGCCTGCGCCGCGCCGAAGGGGGCGTTCAGCGTATTGCCACGCACGGCCTCATAGACGGAAACAGCCATGGTTTGTTTTGCGGGTTCTGCAAAGACGGTTACCGCCACGTAGACCCCGAGAAGGAAAACGAACAGAAGGAGGATGGCACCGGCCAGTGGCAGGCGCACGGATGGCAAGATCACCGTGCGCATCACGGTTCCGGGGCCTGCGCCCATGGTTTGGGCGGCTTCAACCATACTGCGATCAAGGCGCGACAGGGGAGGATAAAGGAGGATCACCGCATAGGGCCAGACGAGATAGGCCATGGTCAAGACAGTGGCAAAGACCGAGGTCTTGAACTTGACGTTGCGCGGATTGGCGAGGCCCCATTCGCGCAATGTATCAAACCAGCCAACCTCCTTGAGCCACGCGGTTAGTCCGGTTTCCTTGAACACCATTGGCAGGCCCGAGCGGTTCGACAAGAGCACGTCCCAGCCCATGACGATAAAGACCTCCGAAAGCGAGAGGCTGGCGAGGATGAAGACCAGCCAGGCGCTCTGGGCGCGGCGGGAGAGGCCTGTCATCAGATAAGTGAAGGGAAAGGCCGTCAGCACGGCGAGAACCGAGGCGATCACGGCATAATAGAGGGAATAGTAGAGCTTTTGCAGGTAAAGAAAGGTGATCTCGTCCGGCCAGCTCGCGCCCACAAACACGCGTTGGTAATTGGCAAAGGAAAAGCCCCATTCCCAGCTTGCGCCCTCGATCTTGTGTCCGAAAGAGACGGCGAAGATGAGCAGGAAGGGGGTGACGCATAGGAACAGGATCAAGGCCCAGATCAGGGGCTTGAGAAAAGGCGTGCGCGCCGCGGTTTCGGCTGGGGATGTGACACTCATTCGGCGGCCCATCCGGGTTTGGCAAAGACATGCAGACCGTCGGTGGGCAAGGTGACGATTGTCTCCTGTCCGACGACGTAGTCACGTTGGTTTTCTCCGCGCGCGTATTCCACGATCATCGGGCCGATCTCCGTTTCGAGATGGATATCGCGGGCGGGGCCGACATCGCGCACGAAGGTCACCTTGGCCTTGATGCGGGTTCCGTTGGCGTCGTTGCTATCGAGATAGGGGGTTTCGGGGCGACAGGCGATGCGCACATCGGAGCCGTTGATAAATCCGGCAGGCGGGTCGCGTGTCAGAACCGTGTCGGCAACACGCACGCCGCCTTTCTCGACCACGCCATCGTAGAAATTCGCTTTGCCTATGAAATCGGCGACGAAGGCGTTTGCGGGACGGTGGTAGATGTCCTGAGGCGGGCCGACCTGTTCGACCTTGCCGCGGCTCATGACCACGATCTTGTCGGCCATGGTCATGGCTTCGCGCTGGTCATGGGTGACGACGATGGTTGTAATGCCGAGGCGCTGTTGCAGGAGGCGTAGTTCGACCTGCATATCCTCGCGCAATTTTGCGTCAAGGGCGGACATGGGTTCGTCGAGGAGAAACACGTCCGGCTCTTGCGCCAAGGCACGGGCGATGGCGACGCGCTGGCGCTGACCACCGGAGAGTTCGCCAATGCGACGGTCACCGAATTCCTTGAGTTGAACGAGGTCAAGGAGGCGTTCTCCCGTATCCATGGCGTCCTGTTTCGAGGTGCCGGAGATGACCAAGGAATAGACAACGTTTTCGCGCACGCTCAGATGTGGGAAGAGGGCAAAGCTCTGAAACACCATGCCAAAGCGGCGCTTATGGGCGGGCAGGGCGGTGATGTCGCGTTCGCCTAGGCGGATCGCACCGCCGCTTGGGTCTTCGAGTCCGGCAATCATCCGCAAGAGTGTGGTCTTGCCACACCCCGAAGGCCCCAGAAGCGCAGTTAATTCTCCCTCGGCAAAGTCGAGGTCGGTTGTTTCGACAGCGCGTACGCTGCCGAAATCCTTGTGAATACCCTTGAGGCTCAGACCGATCATGGATCAGGCCCCGGCGAGCATTTTATCCCAGCTTTCCTTAATGAAGGTCTCATAATCGAGATAGGCCTCGTAGGCGGGCTTGATCGACGGGGTGCCGGAGACAAAGGCGAATTCATCATCGGTCAGGTCGGTCTTGGACTGGGCCACGAGCGGGGCGGTGCCGATCTTACGGCTCATGAGGGCCTGGGTTGCGGGATCGGAGGAGAAGTTGATGAACTCCGCCGCTTCATCGCCTTTGTCCGAGATGGACGACAGGCACCACGAGCCATAATCCTGCGGGTTACCTTCCTTGGGGAAGATCGGTTTGATCGGGAAACCGTCGAGAGCCATGAGGTTAGAGACGTCGAGGTAATATTGCCCACCGATTACATCGCCATTCTTCATGGATTGTTCCATCTGGCTTTCGGCCGACCACCAGAGCGCCACGTTGGGTTTGATCTCGGCGGCTTTCTCGATCAGCGCCATGATGCCGTCTTTGGTTGCGAAGGTGGCTTCGCCTTCAAAGAAGGTTGCGGCAATGATGTCGAGGAATTGGGAGTTGAAGTTCTTCGACAGGCCGAGCGAGGCTTCGAACTTGGAGCTATCCCAGAATTCGGCCCAGCTTGTCGGGGCTTCAACTTCTTCGGGGTTGATGACCATGGCAGAGAACCACGACATGGCACCGACGCCGATCGGGCCGGTCGTGTCCTCGAAAACGAAATAGGGATCGAGATTGGAGGTCGCGGGCATGGCTTTGGTGTTGAGTGGTGCCAGAAGGCCACCAATGCGCGAGGCTTTAATCATGGTGTCGCGGGCATAGAGCGACAGGTCAGCGGGCACATTACCAGCCTGTGTCGCTTGCGTCATGGTGACGAGCCAATCGGTCGAGTTGGGTTGCGTCACGCTTTCGACGGCGATTCCGGTGGCCTCGGTAAAGGCAGGATAGACGAATTCCTTGAAGCTGTTTTCGAAGTAACCGCCATAGGAGCCGATCTTGAGGCTGCGTTCCTGAGCGATGAGTGGCGTGCCGATGACGCTTGAGGCGGCGGCCATGCCAGCCACGCTACCAGCGGTCTTCAGAAGGGTGCGTCTGTTCATCCGAGTCATGTCTTTTTTCCCCTGTTGTTGACGTCGACGCAGTGCAGTTTGCCTGCGCCGATCTGGTTTTACGCTGCGGCGCGGCGCACCGAATCCGTGAGTCGCCAGACGGGAAATTCGTCAAACAAGTTCCATTTTGTCGATTTTTTCAGCGATTCAGCGCCTCCGTTAAGGATTAATGAACAGATTTAGTATGCTGCGGCGCCGTTGCGGGGGAAGATTCGGGTGGGCTCTCCCCGTCCCGCCGCAGTGCACAGGGCCCGCCGGCGGGGCCTTGTGGGGAATTTTCAGTCAGACGGACTGAAAGAGGATAGACACATGAGATCCGATATTTCAGACGACCAGCGTGCACTTACCATCGACGACGCCAACCTTCCCGTGGTGGACCTTTCCGGCCTTTTCACAGGAACGGACGAGGACAAGGCCAAGGTGGCCACCGCCCTTGGCGATGCGGCCCGGACCTCGGGCTTTTTCTACATTACCAATCACGGCATCCCGCAGGAGCAGATTGATGCTCTGTTTGCAGCCTCGAAGGCGTTCCACGAGAAGACCCGCAGTTTTAAGATGAAATACTGGTCCGGGTTCAGCACCCACCATCGTGGTTATGTACCGTTTGAAGAAAATGGCGGAAATTTCCCCAAATCGATCAATTTCAATGAAGCTTGGGACATGTCCTATGAGGCGCCCGCAGATCACCCTGACTATCTTGCCAACTGGCGCATGACCGGGCCGAATATTTGGCCGGATATTCCGGGCTGGAAAGAGACGGTTTCTGGCTATTACGATGCGGCCTTTAATCTTGGCTTGCGACTTCTCGATGCGCTGGCAATGGAACTTGGGGTAGAGACCGAGGAACTGACCCAGCATATCACCTATCCAACCTCGCAATTGCGCCTCTTGCGCTATCTTGAGAACGATATGCCTGCGACCAAGGAGATTGTCGGCATTGCGGCGCATTCGGATTTCGAATGTTTCACACTGTTGTTAACGGGTGGCCCCGGCCTTCAGGTGATGAATGCCGATGACGTATGGATCGAAGCGCCGCCGATTCCGGGCTGTTTCGTGGTCAATATCGGCGATATCTTTGAGACGTGGTCGGGCGGTCAGTTCAAGTCGACGCAGCATCGGGTCATCAATATCGGTAAGGAGCGCTATTCCATGCCGCTCTTCTTCGGCCTTGATTACCACGCGGTGGTGCAACCTTTGGAGAAATTCCGCACACCGGAAACCGAGGCGAAATATCCGCCGATGAAGGCCGGTGAACATCTGATGCGGATGTCGGTACATGCGTTCCGCTATATGGCCGACGCCTATGCCAAGGGTGAGTTGGTGCCCGATTACGAGGTGCCCGACGAGAACCCGTTCAAACGTGAAGCCAAAGAGGTCTGATCGCGATGCAATCGCATCCTGATTTTGCCGAAAGCGCCTTGCCGCGTCGGGCTGATCTGGGGGAGGGGTTTTACCTCTCTCCCTTGTCACCTGCGGAGGTTGATGAGGATTTGGCTGCTGTCACCGGTTCGGAACGCGTTTTGAAAGGTCTGTTTGGTGACGACTGGCCGGCGGGCCTGACGCGGGCCGACAACCTTGTGGATATGGGATGGCATGAGCGCGAGTTTACCAGCCGACGGTCTTTTGCATGGATATTGCGTGATGAAGACGGGGCCTATCTTGGGTGTGCCTATCTCTATCCGGAAATTGGCGACAGGGGGCGTGGTGAGGTTGTGACTTGGGCCTGTGACACACCTGATCGTGTTGCGCTTTTGGGCCGGTTCAATCCTCTGTTTCTTGATTGGTTGAGAGGATTCATTCCGGCCGGGTATCACGTGACACTGAC
>JAAEZB010000045.1:0-10867 GCA_018223085.1 Paracoccaceae bacterium | reverse complement strand
GATGGATCTTGCATCGCAGCGAGGTCGGTGCGCATGGATTGCCATGCGGCCAGTGCCGATACGATGCGGTCGTCTTGCCATGTCTCCGCCTCGCTTGACACGAAAGCCTCGAAGGCATCAGCAGGCGCCCCTTGGGCAAGGCGCGTGGCGAGCATGCGGGCGTGGATACCATTTGCACCTTCGTAAATGGCGGTGATCCGTGCATCCCGGTAGGTCTGTTCAAGTCGGTATTCACGCAGGTAGCCATATCCGCCCAACACCTGAATGCCGAGATCGGCACCTTTCATTCCGGCCTCTGTGCAAAAGACCTTGGCCACAGGGGTGAGGAATTCAACAAGATCGGGATTGTTGCCCAGTTCCATGGTGACACAGGCGAGGTGGGTCATGGCGCGGCCGCCCATGGCGAGGCTGTCGATCTCGTCGAGCATCCGGCGCACATCGGCGTGTTGGTCTAGGGTTGCGGGCGCACCGTCTGCGCCGCGGCCCTGCACACGTTCGGCAGCATAAGCACTCGCCACGTCATAGGCGCGCGCAGCATGAGCGACGCCTTGGAGGGCCACATCGGCGCGGGCGTGATTCATCATGGTAAACATGGCCATGAGGCCCTGACCTTCCTTGCCGATGAGTTCGGCTTCGGCCCCGTCAAAAGCCAGTTGGCAGGTGGGCGAGGCATGAAGGCCCATCTTTTCCTCAATACGGGTCACGGTTACCGCGTTGCGGCTTTCGTCCTGGCGGGTACATGGGCAAAGAAAGAGCGACAGGCCTTTGATACCATTGTCGGATGTGCGTGCGAGAACGAGGTGAAGGATGCGGTCGCTCATGTCCTGATCGCCGCCAGAGATAAAGATTTTCTCGCCGCTGATGGCCCAGCCGGTTTCCGTCTTTTCGGCGCGGCAGCGCACGCGGGCAAGGTCGGATCCAGCGCCCGGTTCAGTCAGGCACATGGTGGCCAGCGTTTCGCCCGAGGCAAGCGAGGGAATGTAGCGGTTTTTCTGACCTTCGGTGCCAAAGCGTAGAAGGGTCCGGACAGCGCCGGGCACAAGGCCGGTGACCATTTGCAGGCTATGATTGGCACCGGAGAAGATTTCAGAGGTCACAGCAAGCATCAGCGCATCAAGCCCTTGACCGCCAAAGGATTCGGGCACTGTCAGGCCGGGCCAACCTTGTTCGGCATAGGCTTTGTAGATGGCGCCAAAGCCGTCGGGCATGTGAACCCGTCCGTTTTCGAGCTTACACCCCTGTTGATCGCCCGGTTCGTCCAGAGGAGCGATCTCGCCCTCTGCAAAGGCCGCGAAATGGCCGCCGATCTCAGCGGTGAAGTCGGCGTCATAGTCGGGCAGGGCGGGAGCTCCTGCTACGTGGGTAAGCGAAAACAGGATGTCGTCGAGCGGAGCCTGAAACGGTTTCATGGATTAGAGAACCTTGTAGTAAGCGATTTCAACGGCAGTGGCGCGGCGAATTCCGGCGCAGACAAAGAGCGTATGATTGACCCAGGCATAGCGCTCATCCCCGGTTTCGAGGCGCGCGGCGGTGCGCATGTAATAGTCACTGGGGTCGACATCTTCGCCTGCCGCAAGTCGGGCGAGAACATCCGGCGGGCCATGGCGCGTGCCGATATTTACGATCTCGATCAACGCGCCATCATCGGTTTCCAGCGCATAGCGTGTATCAAGATGGGCCGCGCCATCGGCAAAGATTGTCTGCCAATCGGCGCCAAGATTGAGCACCTTGCCGGTGATCTCGGGACCAAGGGCCTCACCACCGATAATAGGAATGATGCGGCGCGTTCCGGCGCGCCCCTGACCCAACTCCATGGGGGTCGAAAGTTCGACGCGCAATGTAAAGGCGTGGGACAGGGACGGCACCGGAATCTGCATCACTCAAACCCCAGAAGACGCGCGGCATTGCCCTTGATGATGTCGGGGCGCAGTTCGTCTTTGATGTTGATTTTCTCGAAGTCTGAGAGCCAGCGCTCGGGGGTAATCATCGGCCAGTCGGAGCCAAAGAGGACCTTCTTCTTGAGGATCGAGTTGCAGTATTTCACCAGAATATCTGGGAAATATTTGGGCGACCAACCCGAGAGGTCGATATAGACATTGGGTTTGTGCTGGGCGACCGAAAGAGCCTCTTCCTGCCATGGGAAAGAGGGGTGTGCGAGGATGATTTTCATGTCCGGGAAGTCCACGGCCACGTCATCCATATACATCGGGTTGGAGTACTTGAGGCGCATGCCATTACCGCCGGGCATGCCGGATCCAACCCCGGTCTGACCTGTGTGGAAGAGGGCAATGCCGCCCTCGTCGGCGATGGCCTGATAGAGCTCATAGGCCATGCGATCATTGGGATAGAAGCCCTGCATGGTGGGGTGGAACTTGAAGCCTTTCACACCATAATCGCGCATCAGGCGCTTGGCTTCGCGCACGCCCATCTTGCCTTTCCAAGGGTCGATGGAGGCGAACTGGATCAACACGTCCGAGTTCTCGGCGACGATCTCGGCGACTTCGTCATTGTTGTAACGGCGATAGCCGGTTTCACGCTCGGCATCGACGGGAAAGATCACCGCAGCGATGTTCTGTTCGCGGTAGTGGGCCGCCGTTTGCTGAATGGTGGGCGGGTGGCTCCACGGGGCGCCAAAATAGTTCGCCATGGTGGCCTGAAGGTCGTCATAGCCATCATCGGCGTGACAGCCACAGGGCTCTTCGGCGTGAGTATGAATGTCGATCGCGCGGACCTTGGAGATATCTACCATTTGTTCAACTCCTTGTTAAATCGTGATGATCGCCGGATCGGCGTCGTCATAAAGCCGCTCAAGAAGGTCTTTGCGGCGTGTTAGAATTTTGCGGAAGTTCAGGTTGCCCTTAGCCGTCATTTCGCCTTCGGGCATTGAGGCGGGTTCGCTGAGCACGATGGCGCGCGAAATAAGCGACGAACTGCCCGAGACTTCACGGGCGCGCTCGGCCAGTCGGCGATGGATTTCGCCCTGCAAGAGTTTGCAGCGATAAGCCCCATTGTCATCCGCCAAATCAAAGCCTTCGCGTTTTAGTTCGGCGACATCCGGGAATATCATCACGCCGATCTGGCCGCGGTCGGCCCCGGTGATAACGAGATCCGCCGCGAGCGGTGAAAGGCAGGCCAGCATGTCGATGCGAAGCTGTGCTGCACGCACCCATGTGCCAGTCAGAAGCTTGAAATCTTCAGAAATACGCCCATCGAATTTCATGCCACGGTCGATATTTCCGGAGTCGACAAAAACCATAGCATCGCCGGTGATGAAGAATCCTTCTTCGTCAAAGGCTTCCTTGGTCTTTTCCTCGTTTTCGAAATAGCCGGGCATGACATTTGGCCCTTTGACGCGCATCTCGCAGCGCATGTCACCATCGGGGATGAGCTTCAACGTAACGCCGGTCATCGGCACACCAACAACGCCGGAGCGGTCGGTCGGTTCCTGCTGCATCATCGTGGCCGGGGCGGTTTCGGTCAGGCCCCAGGAGGAGGTCATCAGTGGCACTTCGCCTTTGACGTCCATCGCCATGGTTTCAAAGCCTTCCCAGACCTCTTGCGGCAGCGAGGCTCCGGCATAAAAGATCAGGTCGAGATCGGCAAAGAACCGTTGGCGCAACTCTGCATCTGCACGCAGGGCGCCAAGCAGCATGCCAAAGCCCACAGGCACGTTGAAGACGAGCGAACCGGTGACCATCGATAGGTTCTCAAGTGTACGATCAAACAGACCTTTGACGGGCTTGCCGTCATCGACATAAAAGCTACCGCCATTGGCAAGCATCATGTTGAAGTTGTGCGAGCCGCCAAAGACGTGGTTCCATGGCAACCAGTCGACAACACGTGGCGGGCGTTCACGCAGGAAGGGCAGGGAGTCGGCAAGCTGGGCCTGGTTCACGCACATCATACGCTGCGTGGTCATCACGCCCTTGGGTGCCGAGGTCGAGCCGCTGGTCATCAGAATTTTGGCGACGGTGTCCGGGGTCACATTGGCATAGGCTGTTGCAAGATCGACCGAGGCATCACCTTTGAGAAGATCATCGAAAGGAGTAACGCTCACGTTGTGGCCGGGGCGGCTGGCGATGATCTCAATCCCGTTCAGGGCTTCAAGTGCCAAGGCTTCGCCGTATTGGTCGGCATCCACCACATAGGCCATCTTTGGGCCGACAAGTTCGATCGCGTGACGCAGGCGACCATGGGCACCATGGATCAGCGAATATTGCTCGGCCACAGGGGCGGTTGGCACGCCGATATATTGTGCGGCGAGCGACAGAAGGCCGTGATCGACGCCATTTCCGGACATAATAAGGATCGGTGTGTCCGGCCCCATGCCACGCGCCAGAAGAGATTGCGCAATGGCCTGAACCTTTTGCAGAGTTTCGGCGTAGCTTTCTTCGCGCCAGCCCGCACCGCTACGTTCGGCGATAAAGACCCGATCGGGGGCCTCTTCGGCCCAGCGGTGCAGCCAGTCGCCTGTCTTGTCCACGGTGGGGCTGAGATCATAGTTCGATTGTAAGAGGATTGTTCCGTCTGGGCGGTCCTCTCGTGATACGGAATGTTTGAGAAATTGCGAGGTGCGTTTCACGTCCTATCCCCTCCCTGGGCGTTTCTCGATTTGCTTCATGGCCGCGATCATCTCGGCGATCATGTCCTCCTCCAGCCCCTCCAAGAGCTGATTTTCATGCGCTGTGACCGCAGCGACGGCCTTGTCGCAGAGTTGCCGTCCGGTCAGTGTTGCATGAAGTGCATAGGCGCGCCGATCCGTCGGCACGCGGTCGCGTGTGATGAGTTCCCGCCGCTCCAATTCGTCAATGATGACGACGAGGTTGGGGCGTTCGATATCCATGGCGTCAGCCAGTTGAGATTGGCGCAGGCCCGGATTGTCCACGATCAGAACCAGCGCCGTGTAGGTCAGCATGCGCAAATCGAACGGCTTCAAGGTCTGGGCCAGATCGGCCTGAATGACGTTGAAAGCGCGCTTCATATGATAACCAAGGAAACGGCGCAGGGTGGCGTCGCTGACGTGGGTCACATCACTCTGCGGCTTGGCTTTGGGGGCAGGTTTGGCCATCGGATCAGCGGAACTTTGGCGCGCGTTTTTCGAGGAAGGCGCGCAGGCCCTCTTCGGCATCCGGCGTCGTTTGCGACAGGGCCGCGGCAAGGGATTCTGTAAAGAGACCATCCGCTTGAGACATGTCGTTAATGCGCGAGATAGACTGAATCATCAGGTAGTTGGACAGGGGGGCGTTACGTGCAATTTTACCAGCCAGGGTTTTGGCGAGCTCCATCGCTTCGCCTTCGCCAACCGCATAATGGGTCAGGCCAAGGGCGAGCCCTTCCTCGGCATTATATTTGCGCCCGGTGAGCATCATCTCGGTCATGCGATCCGCGCCAAGAAGACGACCTACACGTGCCGTTGCGCCGCCGCCGACAAAGATACCGCGACGCCCTTCGGGCAGTTGGAAAATGGTCGAGGGTTCGGCGATGCGCACATGAGTTGAGGCCGCAAGCTCCATGCCGCCACCGATCACGGCACCGAACATGGCAGAAACCACGGCGAGGCCGCCAAACTGAATCTTGTCCATGACATTGTGCCAGTGGCGCGAATGATAGAGGTTCTCCTCTGCCGAGCGATGCACATGTTCCGAAAGGTCGAGACCCGAGCAATAATGCCCCTCAATCCCGGTCAGGATTACCACGCGCACCTCTTTGGGCGTGGCCGAAAAAAAGCCGTCGAGCGCCTCAAGAAGCTCTTCGCACATGGCGTTGCGCTTGCCGGGGCGGTTCATGGTTAGGGTAGCGATCGGTCCGTCGATGTCGACCTTGAGAATATCTGTGGCCATTGAGGCTCTCCTTAGCGCGGGGGCAGGCGCACGGCGCCGTCCAAGCGGATGGTGGTTCCGTTGAGGAACGGGTTTGTAACGATCTGCTCGGCCAGAAGCGCGTATTCATGCGGCGCGCCAAGACGCGGCGGGAAGGGGATGTTGGCCGTGATCTTCTGGGCGATTTCCTCGGGCAGGCCTTCCATCATCGGGGTGTGGAAAAGGCCCGGAGCAATCGCCATGACACGGATACCCGATTGGGCAAATTCACGCGCAGCCGGAAGGCACATGGAGGCAATTGCGCCTTTGGAAGCCGCATAAGCGGCCTGACCAAGCTGACCATCCTCAAACGCGACAGATGCCGTGTTGATGATGACGCCGCGCTCTTGCGTATCAAGTGCGTCCATTTCGGCCATGCGGCGTGCGCCGTGGCTCATTACGTTATAGGTCCCGAAGAGGTTTACCTTGAGGGTTTTCTCAAAGACATCGAAGGAAAGCTTGCCTTCGCGCCCAACAATCCGGGCCGCCATGCCGACACCGGCGCAATTGATAACGATGCGCGGCGCGCTGCCGAATTGAGCTTCTACGGCATCGAAAGCGGCATTCACGGCAGCTTCGTCACTGACATCTGCCTGAACCGCCATACCACCAATCTCGGAGGCCACCTTTTCTGCGCCGGCGATGTTGAAATCCAGAATGGCCACCTTGGCGCCCTGAGCTGCAAGGTGGCGCGCGGTGGCTTCGCCAAGCCCGCTGCCGCCGCCTGTGACAAGAGCGACCTGATCCTTGATCTGCATCTCCATTCCTCCCTCTGGATATGGGTCCTTGCCAGGGTTGCAGCGGGACCATGAATGCTGATTTCGTATAATCATTATGTTTAATAACTAATAAGTCGAGCAAAATGAAAATAATAATTTCAACAGGTTAGTTATTTTTCGCTGTCGCCAATATGTGCCTGCGTGGCTTTTTCGGAGAGCCGAAGAAAGGTGTTTCGTTCGGCGGTATTGAGGCCTGAGAGGATTTCATCCTGCATCTTGCGGACAACGGGAAGCATGGCTTTAACGGCCTCTTGCCCGCCCTGCGTAAGAAAGACCTCGCGCGCTCTTCGGTCACGCTGGCTAACCTCTCGACGTACCAGCCCCTTCTTTTCAAGCCGGTCGATAACCCCGCCAATAGTTGCCCGATCATAGGCAATCAAAGCTGCAATCCGGGCTTGGTCGACCCCAGGATTGGCGTTGATTGCGTCCATGGCGGCGAACTGCACAGGGGTGAGATCATAGCCCGCTTCCTGCGCATATTTTGCAAAGACATGAGACGCAATTTGATGCAGCCGTCGAATCAAATGTCCGGGCATCGTTGTGATTTCCATCGTCTTTTCCTTTCGCCGCCTGCGGCCACATTCTCAAAAAGTTTTCGTGATTACAATGTTATAGCGCAATATGTATGTGTGCATATTAATTCATTGACGCAAAATGGTAAGTATAGTTATTAATTTGATAACGGCTTCGGCCTGTCAGTTTGGAGGAGACAGCATGCAATATCACCTGAATGGATTTACCCCCGGCCATCCCGATGTTTCGGTCGCAGCACAAAAACCGGCGCGTCAGAACGGTGCCAACGGTTTGCCGGAAAAGGTTGATGTGTTGATTGCGGGGTGTGGTCCCGCCGGTCTCTGCCTTGCGGCACAGCTTGCGCGTTATCCGGAAATTGCGACGATGATCGTCGAGCCGAAACTCGGCCGGATGGAGAAAGGGCAGGCGGACGGCATCAACGTGCGTTCCATGGAGATGTTTCAGGCGTTCGGCTTTGCGGAGGCTGTCAAGCGCGAGTCCTACTGGGTCAACGAGACCACTTTCTGGGCTCCCAACCCCGATAAGCCGGGTCAGATCAAACGTGTTGGCCGGGTGCAGGATGTTGAAGACGGCATTACCGAGATGCCGCATGTTCTTATCAATCAGGCGCGGGTGCATGATTTCTACCTTGATATTATGAAGAACTCTCCGTCACGCCTTGAGCCGGATTACGGGATCAAGGTGTTGGAAGTCAGTGTCGATCCCAAGGCTGATGGCTATCCGGTTACGGTCACGCTCGAACGCACGGACCCGGAGCGTGTGGGGCAGATTGAAACCGTGCGCGCCAATTATGTTGTGGGCTGTGAGGGCGCGCGCAGCAATGTGCGCAAATCTATTGGCGGGGCACTGCATGGCGATGCCGCGCATCAGGCATGGGGCGTGATGGACGTTCTCGCGGTGACAGATTTCCCGGATTTCCGCATGAAGGCGATTATTCAGTCGCAAGGCGAAGGAAGTATCCTCGTTTTGCCGCGCGAAGGCGGCTATCTGGTGCGCCTTTACGTCGAACTCGACAAGCTGCACGAAGATGAACGTGTTGCGGATCGTGGTCTTGGGATTGATGACGTCATCGCCAAGGCTAAACGCATCCTGCAACCATATGAATTTGATGTAAAAGATGTGGTCTGGTGGTCGATTTATGAGATTGGCCATCGTCTGACCGACAAGTTTGACGACGTGCCAGCAGACGAGACCGCAACCCGTACGCCGCGCGTCTTTACCGCTGGTGATGCCTGTCATACCCATAGTCCGAAGGCCGGTCAGGGGATGAATGTGTCCATGGGCGATACGTTCAATCTTGGCTGGAAGCTCATTTCCGTGTTGACCGGGCGCGCCGGGCCGGAGCTTTTGCATTCCTACTCGCAGGAACGGCGCGCGGCGGCGCAAGGGTTGATCGACTATGACCATCAATGGTCCCGTGTCGTGGGCGCGCGCCCTGATGAGGCCGATGATGAGATGCCTCTTGTTCAGAAAAAATTCATTGAGGGCGGTAAATTTACGGCCGGTCTTACAGTAAATTATGCTCCTTCTTCTTTGATCGGGGGCAAAGAATATCAGGATCTCGCCAAGGGTTTGGACGTCGGTATGCGTTTCCACTCTGCGCCGGTGGTGCGTCTAGCGGATGGCAAGCCGATGCAGCTTGGCCATGCGGTCAATGCCGGACGGCGTTGGTATGTGTTTGCCTTTGCAGGTAAGGATGATCAGGGGCAAAAGGGTAACCCAATTGCCGCCTTGAGCGATTTCCTCGAGAACGATCCGGCGTCGCCGGTGAACCGCGTCCGCAAGGAAGGCGAAGATATTGATACGCTGATCGACCTGCGCGCGGTGTTCCAGAAAGGGTTCCGTGAGCTTGATCATACCAAGATGCCTTCGCTCTTGCGTCCAGCCAAGGGTCGCTTCGGGCTTGTCGATTATGAGAAGGTGTTCTGTGCCGATCTCAAATCCGGTGAGGATATTTTCGATATGCGCGGGATTGACCGGGAGAAGGGATGCATGATCGTGGTGCGCCCGGATCAGCATGTTGCACAGGTTCTACCGCTTGAGGCTCATGCGGAATTGGTGGCCTTTTTTGAGGGTGTTTTCCTTCCGGCATAAACGCCGATCCGACACGAAAGGCGCGGGGCTTGCCCTGCGCCTTTTTGCATCCGGCGCCTGAAACCGATTGACTTGCCCTTCTGCTGCGCGCAATCAATGTGGCGATGGTAATCGTCGCGCTACATGTGCGGCGGTTTGAAAATGGGAACGCGGTGCGTGCCATATGGTGCAATCCCGCGACTGCCCCCGCAACTGTAAGCGGTGAGCGACCCCGAATGAGCCACTGGACAGGACTGTCCGGGAAGGATCGGGAAAGCGTTAAACCGCGAGTCAGGAGACCTGCCATCGTATCTGTCACCAACCCGGGCGGGGTGCCTCGGAAGGAGCGTGGAACATGGTTGCTACTGGCCTTTTAACATCGCTTTTTCACCTGCCTCCCGCCTCATCGCGCGGAGGGCGCAATGCTTTTTGAACTTACCCTGACACAATTGCAGGTCGATCCCGGAAGTGCAGAACGCACGCGGGAACTTGGTCAACTGGGTTATATGCAATGGCTCGGCGGGTTGCCTTCACAGGCAAGCTATGAGGCCGAAGCCGTCAAAGCCTATCTTGTGGCCATGGATTTTGCGGAAACGGACCCGGCGGTTGCGGTGTTTTGTGGCTTGATCCGGGACTCATTGCGTAGACCGCTTCAGCCGTTGGACCTTGCCTTACCTAAACCCCGGCGACGCGGTGGGGCACGGGAAAGGCGACGCGGGCTTTAATCGCGCATGTCCGGTGCCTTGCGACCGCGGTATTTTACCGTGAGATCGAGGGGCGTGTCGTTTTCGTCGTAAACCCCGATGATGACGCCACGCCCGCGTGATCCGGTACGCATGGCCATGAGTTGTTCCTCACTTCGCGTTGTGCGTTGGGATTGGCGGCGAGTCCAGGCAAAGAGTTTGTCATACAGGGACGCGATGATCTCTGTGTGCTCTTCGCTATCACCAAGGTCTTCAAGCTCGTTTGGATCGTTTTCGAGATCAAACAGCATCGGGCGATGCCCGCCCTCGAAATGGATCAGCTTCCAGCGTTTGTCGGCGACCATGAACATGACCGCATCGCGCACCGAGATATCGTTGAGATGGGCCACCGGTGAGGCGGAATAGTCATATTCGCAGATGACATAATCGCGGGAGGTTTCCTTGGTTTTGCCGTGCAAGATCGGCATGAGGCTTTCGCCTTCGAGGATATGTGTCGCCGGGGTGCCGCCCGCGGCCTCAACGAAAGTTGGGGCGAGGTCGATGCTCTCGACAAGGGCGTCACAGGTCGTGCCACGGGTCGCATCGGCCTCGGGCGAGGGATCGTAAATGATAAGCGGCACCTTGATCGCCGCGTCCTGAAAGAAGGTCTTTTCGCCCATCCAGTGATCGCCAAGGAAATCGCCGTGATCGGAGGTCAGAACGATCATCGTATCCTCCATGCGCCCGGTCTCTTCCATCCATTTGAACAGGCGCCCCATCTGGTCGTCAGCCTGTTTGATGAGGCCCATATAGGCCGGGATCACCGCCTCGCGCACATCCTCGCGCGAGAAAGCCTCACCGACCTTGGTATCCATGAAGGCCTTGAAGATGGGATGCGCGTTCTGGCGTTCGCTCTCGGCGCGGTTCACGGGCAGGATAT
>JAAEZB010000044.1:22197-24871 GCA_018223085.1 Paracoccaceae bacterium | reverse complement strand
ATGGCCGTCGCCGGCCACTGCACCGAGGCACAGCGCGCCCTGTTCCTAGATGCCGGAGCGCGCATGGTGCGCGATCTGGGTGCCGATGCCGTGGTTCTCGCAGGGACGGACCTTAACCTCGCCTTTGACGATCAAGACCCCGGTTACCGTGTGATTGACGCGCTCGACGTACATGTCGCACTGCTCGCCGGTCTTGCCACCGGCGCGTGCAACCTGTCGGATTTGACCGCCTAGGCACTTCCACGTCAGCAAAAAGCTTTCAAACTGCATACTTGATATGCTGTTATTTCTGCTCAAAGATATTTTTATGAGCAGTTTGAAAACATATTTCCGCCTGCTGATCTTCATCGCGGCCCTCTTCTCCGCCCCCATGAGCGCGCAATCTCAAACCGCTCCCCTGTCTGATCCGCTACGCACCTTTGCCGCCTGCGCCGGGCGTCTCTCGGCCCAGATGGAGTTTGAATGGATGTTCGACGGCCCCGCGTCCGAGATCACCAAGGCGCAGCGCAGCGCCGTCATCGACATCCTTGAGGCCATGATTGGCCCCGACCAAGGGCGCGATGTGTTGAACTGGCGGGTCGAAGCGAAAATGGCGCATGCTTCCCTCCTGACCCGCAGCAAGTTTTCAACAGATCGTCGCGTAACACTACGTGCAGAACGGCTCGCCCTGCGCAGTCTCGAAAACTGCAATGCCCTGCTGCTTGGCTAGGCGCCCGGAGACAAACCGCCGCCAATCACTTTGGACGCCCCGTTCCGGCCATTCCCGCCTTGCCTTTTCCGGCGAAGGCGTGATTTATCATCTCATGCATAAGAAGTCCGACAACCCCGCTGATCCGTTCAAGAAGGCCCTCGCCGAGGCCACCAAGGTCATGGCCCATGACCCTGAGCTTTCGGTCAGCTATAGCGCCGACCCTTCGGGCGTGTCGGGCGAACAGATGCGCCTACCCCAGATCAGCCGCCGGATGAGCCGCGACGAGGTGCTTCTGGCACGCGGCACGGCCGATGCCCTGGCGATGAAACGGCGCTATCATGATGACGGTCTGCACACGAAATATGCCCCCACACAGGGCATGGCCCGCGATCTTTATGAGGCGATGGAAACCGCCCGCTGCGAAGCCATGGGCGCGCGCGACATGCCCGGCACCGCAACCAACATCGACGCCAAGATCGAGAACGAGGCGCTTGGCCGTGGCTATGACCAGATCACGAGCTCCTCTGACGCCCCCCTCGCCACTGCGGCGGGCTATCTCGTGCGCCATCTTGCGACGGGCCGCGATCTGCCCCCCGCCGCGCGCAACGTCATGGAACTCTGGCAGGGGTATATCGAACAACAAGCCGCCGAGACCCTTGGCGACATCAATGAATTGCTCGCCGACCAGAAGGGCTTTGCCAGACTCGCCCGCAAGGTGATCGAAGACCTTGGTTATGGCGATCAACTCGGCGAAGACCCCGACGCCGAGGATGACGAGAACGAAGACGAGGCCGAAGAGCAGGAGGATAACGAAGATCCCGATAGCTCCGGTCAGGATGATAGCCAGGACGACGAGAACGAGGCCAATCCCGAACAGTCTCAGGAAGAACAACAGGACATGTCCGAGGCCCAGGTCTCGATGGACGAAATGGCCGACGACGAGATGGGCGAAGACGTGGAGATGCCCGACGGCGAAGCCCCGCTTGAGCCTCCCGCCCCGCAACCCGTCTCCGAGGCCGATCCCGACTATACCGTCTTCTCGACCACGTTCGATGAAGAAGTCGCCGCCGAAGATCTAGCTGAACATGTCGAGCTTGAACGCCTGCGCGCCTATCTCGATCAACAGCTCGAACCGCTCAAGGGCGCGGTTGGCCGTCTCGCCAATAAACTCCAGCGCCGCCTTCAGGCACAACAGAACCGCTCTTGGGAGTTCGACCTCGAAGAAGGCATCCTTGACGCCGGTCGCCTTGCCCGCGTGGTTGCCAACCCGACGACACCGCTTTCGTTCAAACGCGAAAAAGACACCGAGTTCCGCGACACGGTGGTGACGCTGCTCCTCGACAATTCCGGCTCTATGCGCGGCCGCCCGATCTCGATCGCGGCGATCTGTGCTGACGTACTCGCCCGCACGCTCGAACGCTGCAACGTCAAGGTCGAAATCCTCGGCTTCACCACCCGCGCTTGGAAAGGCGGCCAGAGCCGCGAGGCTTGGCTCAATGATGGCCGCCCGCAACAACCCGGCCGCCTCAACGACCTGCGCCATATCGTCTATAAATCCGCCGACGCCCCCTGGCGGCGCAGTCATGTGAACCTTGGCCTGATGATGAAAGAAGGCCTCCTCAAGGAAAACATCGACGGCGAGGCGCTGGAATGGGCCCACCGCCGCATGGTTGCCCGCCGTGAAGCGCGCAAAATCCTCATGGTGATCTCGGATGGCGCGCCGGTCGATGACTCGACGCTTTCGGTCAACCCGGCCAACTATCTCGAAAAACACCTGCGCGACGTGATCGCCATGGTCGAAAAACGCAAACTGGTCGAACTCCTTGCCATCGGTATCGGTCATGACGTGACCCGCTACTATGAACGCGCCGTGACCATCACCGATGTGGAACAGCTTGCCGGTGCCATGACCGAACAACTCGCAAGCCTGTTTGACAGCGACCCACGCAAACGCGCCCGCGTTCTGGGGATGCGCAAGGTTGG
>JAAEZB010000044.1:0-22104 GCA_018223085.1 Paracoccaceae bacterium | reverse complement strand
GGCCAGCCATGTTTCAGGATTTTGACGCCCCGACCCACCCCGAGCAAGGCCCGCCACGCCTTGCGCTTCTGCGCGACGCACTCGCACGCGAAGAGCTTGACGGCTTCATCATCCCCCGTGCCGATGCCTATCAGGGCGAATATGTCGCCCCGCGCGATGAACGCCTTGCCTGGCTCACCGGGTTCACCGGCTCGGCGGGCTATGCCATCGCGCTAAAGGATAAGGCGGGTGTTTTCGTCGATGGCCGCTACCGCGTGCAGGTCCGCGCACAGGTCGCCAACTGCTTTACCCCCGTGGACTGGCCCGAAACCTCACTCGCAGACTGGCTCCTGCAAGAGATCGGCGGCGCCGCACGAATTGGCTTTGACCCGTGGCTACACACCGTGGCCCAGATCAACGCGCTTGAGAAATCCCTGCGCGATAGCGGCATTACCCTTGTCGCGACCACGAACCTCGTGGACCGTATCTGGGAGGATCAACCCGATCCCCCCGCCGCCCCCGCCATGGCGCAGCCGCTCGAATACGCAGGCGAATCCCACGCCGACAAACGCGCGCGCCTCGCGGCGCAGCTGCGCAAAAGCGAACAGGCCTGCACCCTTCTGACCCAACCGGATTCCATTGCCTGGCTTCTGAATATCCGTGGCGGCGACATCCCCCGCAACCCGATCGCCCATGGCTTTGCACTCCTGCACGCGGACGCCTCGGTTGATCTCTTCATGGACCCGGTCAAGCTTGAAGCTCTAGATGACCATCTTGGCTCGGAGATCCGTGTCCATGCCCCCGACATGCTGCGCCCAACGCTCAAAGGGCTCGCCGGACCGGTCCGCCTCGACAAGACAACCACGCCAGCGATCCTTGCCGAGACCCTGAGCGAGGCGGGCATCACGGTGCACTGGGGCGGCGATCTCTGTTCCCTGCCCAAGGCATGCAAGAACGCAGCCGAGCTTGCAGGCACCACCGAGGCGCATCTGCGCGACGGGGCGGCGGTCTGCGATTTCCTCGCGTGGTTCGACGACAACGCTGAGACCGGGATCACGGAAATCGACGTGGTGCGCAAACTCGAAGACTGCCGCCGGGCAACAAATGCCCTCCTCGACATCAGCTTTGACACCATCTCTGGCACTGGCCCGCATGGTGCCGTGATCCACTATCGCGTCACACAAGAGACCAACCGCACGCTCGCCCCCGGCGATCTTCTCGTTCTCGATAGCGGCGGCCAGTATCGCGATGGCACCACGGACATCACCCGCACCCTCCCCGTCGGCACGCCCGGAGCCGAGGAACGCGCCGCCTTTACCCGTGTCCTCAAGGGCATGATCGCCATTTCGCGCCTGCGATGGCCGCGCGGCCTTGCGGGGCTTCACCTCGAAGCCATCGGGCGCGTACCACTCTGGCAGGCTGGACAGGATTTCGACCACGGGCTTGGCCATGGGGTCGGCGTCTATCTCTGTGTGCATGAGGGGCCGCAACGCTTTTCCCGTCTCTCCGATGTGCCGCTTGAACCGGGCATGATCCTTTCGAACGAACCGGGCTATTACCGCCCCGACGCCTTCGGAATCCGTATCGAAAACCTCGTCGTCGTCGAAGAGGCCCCGGTCCCCGAAGGTGGCGATGCCCATCGCACCATGCTGACCCTACGCACCCTGACATGGTGCCCGATCGACCGGCGCCTGATTGACACGGACCGCCTCGCACCGGAAGAACGCGACTGGCTCAATGCCTATCATGAGACGTGTCGTCGCGTTCTGCGCGGCAGGGTGGCGCCTGCGACGGAAATATGGTTGGATCACGCAACCGCGCCATTATGAGCCCAAAGACGCAGGCGGTTTCGCCGCGTCCATTTGGGCTGTGACATCGTTTTGTCACATCGCACCGCGAAAAAGGCGCCATCGCAAAACGAGGGGATAAAACGCATGGGTAAGAAGATCACGATCCGCAAGGCAGAAGGCAACTGGACCGTCCGCGCAGGTGGCGCAATTCTTGGTGAGAGTGCCAACGCAATGGAGCTAAGCGAAGGCGATCTGCCGCCGGTGATCTATTTCCCGCGCGAGGACATCGCGATGGCCTTCCTCGACGAAAGCGACCACACAACCCATTGCCCGCACAAGGGCGATGCACGCTATTTCACCATCGTCACCAAGAGCCGCAGCATCGACAACGCTGTCTGGAGCTACGAGGCCCCAACCGAAGAGGCTGCGCGCATCAAGGATTACCTCGCCTTCGAAACCGGCGACATGGTGACCGTGGAACGCATCTGATCCAGGCGGAAGGAAATCCGCACCGACGCAATACAAATGCAATACCGACGTTGGTTTTTTTGCCCTAACTGTGCTCTTCCGCCGCTGTCGCAGCGAGGGCGCGATTATAGGCGCGCAGGGCATCCACATGGTGCAATGCGCCCCATAATTCCGGCGCATCCTCCTCGCCCGAAAGGGTCACCACGGGAATGAACAAGACGCCCGCCTTGTCAAAGATCGGCATTGCCGCTTCAAGCGTGGCATTGCCATCAACATAGATGCCATCGCCGATCATTTCCCAGCAGGCCTCTTCCGATGCCGCGCGCGGATCATCCTTTTTTCTCATGATGTTAGCGACACGGAACATCGACAGAAGATAGGCCTGCGGCCCTGCGGCCACATGCACGTTGCGCCGCTTGAGCTGGCTCAGGAAGAAGGACCGATCCACAAGCCGCGAGCCAAGCGCGGTCGAGATCGACACACTGACCATAACCGCGATCCCGGTCTGCCAGTCCCCGGTTAGCTCGAACACGATAAGCGTCGTCGAAATCGGCGCCCCAAGCACCGCCGCCGCCACGGCCCCCATCCCAGCAAGAGCATAAAGCGTAACAGTTCCAGATACTTCCGGGAAAATCCCCGTCGCAATCAATCCAAAAGAAAGCCCCGTCAGCGCCCCCATCATAAGCGCCGGAGAGAACACCCCGCCCCCCATACGCCCGGCCATGGTGATCGACACCGCAATCACCTTGAGGACCGCAAAGACCACCGCATTATGCAGGGCCAATTCCCCTGTGAGCGCTAATGATGTGGTTTCGTAGCCGACCCCGATAATATGCGGAAACCAGATCGCCAAGCCCCCAAGCAACGCCCCTGATACCGCCGGGCGCAACCAACGTGGCAGACCGGTGCGGGCCTGAATCTGATTGCCCATATCCTCGGCCCAAAAGATCGTCCACATAAGCGCCACAGCGACAAAACCACAAATCGCCCCGAGCAAGAGGAAAGCCGGAAGCTCTTGATAAAACTGAAGAGTTGTCGTGTCCGGCAGGTGAAATTCGGTCACGCCCCCGAACTCAAGCCGGTTGATGACCGTGCCTGCAACAGAGGCAATCACGATAGGTGCAAAAGCATGCACCGCGAAGTGCCGCAGCACGACCTCAAGTGCGAACAAGGCCCCGGCAATCGGCGCGTTGAACGAGGCCGACACCGCCGCCGCCACGGCGCACCCCAAAAGGTCACGACCGGTAATCCCATCGGCCTTGATGCGGTTACTCACCCAGGAAGCGATGACTGCTGCCATATGCACCACCGGCCCCTCACGCCCCGAAGACCCACCGGAACTGAGCGTGATGAGCGAGGCCAACGCCGAGGCGATGCCCTCTTTCTTTTCGACCCGCCCCTCGTTCAATGCCGCGCCTTCAATGACGTCCGCAACGGACCGCACCCGCGCATCATCGGTGAAGTGGTGCAGGATCATCCCAACAACAAGCCCGCCGAAAATCGGGATGAGAAGCAACCAATACCACGCCAGAGCCCCCGCATAGCTATGCAAGAGATTGGTGTCGCCGATCCCGTAAAGCGTTGATTGTAGGGCATCAATTCCCTTACGAAAGAAGAGCGCGGCAAAGCCAGCGGCGATGCCAATAATGAGGCTGATGAGCCAGAACTGAAATTGGCTCGGGCCCTTGTCGAGCAGGATCGCCCACCCGCCGCGCGCCCGCGCTACGGCCTTCCTGCCGCTCTCGGCCAGAAAGGATCGGATGGAATTGCTGGCCATATCTCTGCCGCCCCGCTTTCTTTCGTTCCAGCTTGGCGCGCTTGCGGTACGAAGGCAACGCCTCGCCGCTTTGCTACGCCAGCAAAGCCCGCGCCGCGCCGCGCGCTTCTTCGGTGATCGAGTCCCCGGCGAGCATCCGCGCCACTTCGTCCACCCGCGCCGCGCCCTCAAGCGGCACCACGGTGGAGAGCGTCTGCTCGGCGATCACTTGTTTCTCAACCCGCCAATGATGCGCCCCAAGCGCTGCCACCTGCGGCGAGTGTGTCACGACGAGGATTTGCCCCCCCTCGGCCAGCGCGGCGAGACGGCGCCCTACGGCATCCGCCGTTGCCCCACCGACCCCGCGGTCGATCTCGTCAAAGATCATCGTCACCCCTGCATCCTCGCGGCTCAAACAGACCTTGAGCGCGAGAAGGAAGCGGCTCAATTCCCCGCCCGAGGCGATCTTGCCGATCGGCCCTGCGGGGGCACCAGGGTTGGTCGCCACAGTAAAGGCAACTGCATCTTTGCCGTCAGGTCCGGGGTCGGCCTCGCTTACATCGGTTTGGAAAATGGCCCGCTCCATCTTGAGCGGGGCCAGTTCGGTCATCACAGCCATATCCAGCCCGGCTGCCGCCTCACGGCGTGCAGAGCCCAGTATATCGGCTGCGGCATCATAGAGGCGCTCTGCCTCTGAAACGGCCTTGGAAAGTACGCTCAGCCGCTCACCTCCAGCATCGACCGCCTCAAGGCGGGCGCGCAACTCATCAGCAAAACCGCCAAGCTCATCCGGAGTCACATCATGTTTCCGGGCCAAAGCGCGGATTGCGAAAAGGCGTTCTTCGGTTTGCTCAAGCTCATAGGGGTTGAATGACAGCACATCGAGACAGCGTTCTACCCCATCGACTGCTTCGCCCAATTCGGTGAGCGTCCGCTCCAGTGCTGCCATGGGCGCATCAAGGTGCCCATCAGCCCCCTCCTGCGCCCCTTCGAGCCAACGTAAGGCATTGCCAATAGCACCCTCGGCACCATCGCCGCCTAGCGCCGCATGGGCACGAGTTACGTCCTCCCGCAGGCGCTCGGCCCCTTGCATCATGCGGCGGCGGGAATCGAGATCGGCCTCTTCCCCGGACTGCGGATCAAGGTCATCTAATTCCTTGACCGCGTGACGTAGGAAATCCTCTTCGGCCTTGGCTTCGGCAATCTCCGCTTCAGCTTCAGCCAGAGCCTTACGGGCTTTGGAAAGCGCCACCCAGGCGGCCCGCGTCGCGGTTCGTTGCCCCTCAAGCCCCGCAAAAGCATCAAGAAGATCCCGGTGCCCACGTGGATTCAGAAGACCGCGATCATCATGTTGTCCGTGAAGTTCGACGAGCATTTCCGACAGACGTCGCAATACCTCACCAGAACAACGACGATCATTCACCCAAGCCGTTTTACGCCCATCCCGGGTATTGATCCGACGCAGGATCAGCGTGTCGTCGGCGGGTAACCCTGCCTCTTCAAGAACCGCATGGGCCGGGTGATCTTTGGCAAGCTCAAACTCGGCCACGACTTCGCCCTGCGCGGCGCCCTGACGCACAAGCTCTGCCCGTCCGCGCCAGCCCAGCACGAAACCAAGCGAGTCGAGCAGGATTGATTTGCCCGCACCGGTTTCGCCGGTCAGAACGTTCAAACCCGGCTGGAACAAAAGTTCCAGCCGGTCGATGATAAGCATGTCCCGAATTTCAAGTGCGCGCAGCATGGTGGTGGATCTCTCCGGGCCCTGACTGGCTCAGAGCCACTCCCCCTTGATGGTCTGACGATAGATACGGCCCAGCCAGCCATTGCCGCGTGCCTTGAGTTCAAGCCCGCGTCCGGTCAACAGCTTGTAGCTATCCTCATACCATTCGGTTGAACGGTAGTTGTGGCCAAGGATCGCGCCTGCGGTCTGGGCCTCGTCGGTGAGACCAAGCGACAGATAGGCCTCAACAAGGCGATGCAGAGCTTCGGGCGTATGGGTTGTGGTCTGGAAATCTTCAACCACCACACGGAAGCGCGAGATCGCAGCGGCGTAATGCTCACGGCGCAGATAGAAGCGACCAACCTCCATTTCCTTCGATGCCAGATGATCGAAGGCGAGATCGAACTTGAGCTTAGCCGAGCGGGCATATTCGCTATTGGGATAAGTCTCGATCAGTTTACGCAGTTCCTGAAGTGCCTCCAGTGTCAACTTTTGGTCACGCCCGACTTCGTCGATCTGATCGTAATAGGTTAGCGCAAGAAGATATTGCGCATAGGCGGCATCGTCGTCGGCCGGGTAGAAATCAATAAAGCGCTGCGCGGCGGCGCGGCTGCTTTCGTATTCCTTGGCCTTGTGGAACGAAAAGGCCTGCATAATCAGCGCTCGCTTGGCCCATTCAGAATAGGGGTAAAGCCGCTCCACTTCGGAGAAGTAGAACGCCGCTTCCTCGGCCTCGTTGTCGTTGAGCTCATACTCGCCACGCTCAAAGATTTGCTCGGCGGTGAAGTTCTCGATCGGGATCTTGCCAGCGCGCACCTTCTCCGACGTGCTCGAACTGCAACCTGTTACAATGGCGATGGCGAGGATCGCAACGATCACACCAAAACGCGGCCCGACACCTGTCATGCTGCACAACCTCTTGTTCGGTTTCGGCAGGACGCCCCTACCCTTTCCAAAGCTGTTAGCACAGAAAATTCCGGTGCAAAACGCCTTTGGCGTCTTTTCGCGGTTCGCGATCAGGCGACAGCGGGAAATTCTTCGATATGCACGCCAGCACCGGGAAGCCGCGCAGCCGTTTTCTCATCCACTTCACGCACCCGGAAAGCACCCGGCGTGGCGAAAACCTCGCGCAAGAGAGCATTGGTCAGAGCATGGCCAGCCCGAATACCGCTATATCGGCCAAGAATCGGCGCCCCAGCCAAGGCCAAGTCGCCAAGTGCGTCGAGCATCTTGTGGCGCACGGCTTCGTCATCGTGGCGCAAACCGCCAGGGCTCAGAATGGCATCGCCATCCACCACAACGGCATTTTCAAGCGTGCCACCAAGCGCCAGACCATTGGCGTGCATATGATCGACGTCCGATTTTCGACAGAATGTGCGGCTATCACAAAGCTCGCGCACAAAGCTGCCATTGGCCATGACAAGCGATTTGTCCTGTACGCCGATGGCTTCGTCCTCAAAGTCGATATGGAAATCAATCTGCATTTCCGATGCAGGGGCAAGCGTCGCCGTTGCATCGCCACGCGTGACGCTGACATCCTTGAGAATTTCGATCACACGCACCTTGGCACGTTGCTTCATAAGACCGGTGGTCAGAATGGCATGGACGAATTCAGCGGAACTACCATCAAGGATCGGTACTTCGGGACCGTCAACCTCGATCAGCGCGTTATGCACTCCCGTTCCGGCCAAGGCTGCCATGACATGTTCGATCGTTGAAACGGAAACGCCCGCTTCGTTGCGGATACGGGTACACAGCGGGGTTTGCTCGGCCACGTCCCAACGTGCGGCCACCATCGTATCACCCAGCGCGATATCGGTCCGGCGGAACCAGATTCCGTAGTCGGCCGACGCAGGATGAATCGTCATTCGCACGGTTTCACCGAAATGAAGACCCTTGCCGGTAAAACGAATGGGCGATTTGACCGTATTCTGCACGTTGTTCTCCGAATGGCGCGACACACCCCCAGCGGTGTCGCCCCTACGAGGTAAAGCTTTGCCCCCAAAGGCTCAATTCAAAGATTGTAACCGACTGAAACAACAATGTAACAAATCGGCAAAACGCCGCTCAGAAACACTCAATTCATTGATTTAAAAGGAAAAGGCCGCTCACTGAGCGGCCTCATCGTCACGATATCTTCAGATATTAATTCGCCTGACGGCGCAGGAAAGCCGGAATTTCAATCCGTTCCTGATCTTCATCAGCCTCGGGCTGCACCGCGTGCATGGTCGGCTGGCTATGCACCGCCTGCGGCATGGGGCGTTCGGCCTCGTGGCCTTGGCCGGTCATGCGACCGATCAGGGAATTAAGACCAAACCCACCGCGACGAGGTTCTTCGGCGCGTGGCGCGGGGGCCGCAGACGGCTGACTGACAGCCTGAACCGGCTGGCGGCCCGGCGCCTTGTCAGCGGCGGCGCGCAGGCGCTGCATGACTTCCGGGGACGGCGATCCAAGCGGCGGCGCCTTCGGGGCAACAAACTGCTCGGGCTCATCTTCTTCATACGCTTGCGGCTCAAATTGAGGCTGACGCGGTTGATAGGCAGGCGGCGGCAGGTCATCAGTGGCCTGCTCTTCAAACGATGTGGTCTCTTCGAAGATGTCTTCCATCTGCTCTTCTGCAGCGGCGCGCTCGGTATCGAAGCCGCTGAAAAGGGTTGGTTCGGCGGCGGCAACCTCTTGTTCCACCACAACCTCTTCCACGGCCTCGTGCTGAACCGCGTGTTGTGCGGCATCCTCAAGCACATGCGGGTTCAGCGGCTGAGCCAGCGGGCGGCGCACCGGAATATCGGCGTGAACTTCCGAAGCGTCGATCCCGGTCGCAACGACCGACACGCGCATTGCGCCTTCAAGCGCATCATCCAGTGTCGAGCCAACGATGATGTTGGCATCCGGATCAACCTCTTCGCGGATGCGGTTCGCGGCTTCATCAAGTTCGAACAGCGTCAGATCATGACCACCAGTGATGTTGATAAGAACGCCGCGTGCACCGCGCAGCGAGATTTCATCCAGAAGCGGGTTGGCAATCGCCTTCTCGGCGGCCTGAATGGCGCGATCCTCGCCAGCGGCCTCGCCGGTGCCCATCATCGCCTTGCCCATCTCGTC
The DNA here is from genome assembly GCA_018223085.1 of Paracoccaceae bacterium. Classification (GTDB taxonomy): domain Bacteria; phylum Pseudomonadota; class Alphaproteobacteria; order Rhodobacterales; family Rhodobacteraceae; genus Shimia. The sequence goes on along the minus strand of JAAEZB010000044.1, from coordinate 13,289 downwards.
CATCACGGCACGCACATCAGCGAAGTCGAGGTTGATCAGACCCGGACGCACCATGAGGTCAGTCACACCTTTGACGCCTTGGTAGAGAACGTCATCAGCCATAGAGAACGCCTCGGTGAAGGTCGTCTTCTCGGTCGCGAGGCGGAACAGGTTCTGGTTCGGAATAATGATAAGCGTGTCGACGACCTTTTGCAGCGCCTCAACGCCGTCTTCGGCCTGACGCATGCGCTTGGCGCCTTCGAACTGAAACGGCTTAGTCACGACACCAACAGTCAGAACGCCAAGTTCACGCGCGGCCTGCGCAATGATCGGCGCGGCGCCGGTCCCGGTCCCGCCGCCCATACCGGCGGTGATAAAGCACATATGCGCTCCAGCCAGTTGATCGACGATCTGCTCAATGCTTTCTTCGGCCGCTGCGGCTCCAACAGTAGCACGCGCCCCGGCCCCAAGACCCTCGGTCACTTTCACACCAAGCTGGATGCGGCTCTTGGAACGGCTTTGCTGGAGCGCCTGCGCGTCCGTATTGGCCACGACAAAATCGACGCCCTCAAGCGCCTTGTCGATCATATTGTTGACCGCATTGCCGCCGGCCCCGCCGACACCGAAAACCGAGATACGCGGCTTGAGGTCACCCTGGTCGGGCATAGTCAGATTCAGAGTCATGGTTTTCCGCCTGTTCTATGGTCCGCATTTGCTGCGGTTTTTTGCCTACTCATAGCCATTATTACCCAAGACGGGAGTAATCGTCACGAGAAAAAGCGCGCGTGACCGCAAAATATGGCCACATTTTTGCCACAATTCCCGATATTTCGCGGTATTTGCCAGATATAGCGGTGCGACGCCCGTCTTAAACCGGCAGATTTTCGCGCATCACCAGTTCTCTTTAAACCAGCGCACGGCCCGCTTGATGCTGCGCACGGGATAGCGCTCGACCGGCAATTCGAAGTCCCACCACTCGTCCTGAGGGTGAGTAGCGAAGAGGCACATGCCCACCGCGCTGGCAAATCCCGGCCCCGTCGCGGCCTGCGGCAAGCCATGCACCCGCAGAGGCCGTCCGAGACGGACCTGCTGGCCGAGGATTTTCGACGCCAAGCCGTCCAACCCCGGAATTTGGCTCCCGCCTCCAGTCAGAACGATCTTCTGGCTTGGCAGATACTCGAACCCGGCGGCATCAAGCAGTGACCGCACTTCTTCGAGGATTTCCTCGACACGGGGGCGCATGATGCCGATAAGTTCGGCGCGGCTCACACGGCGGCGGTCATGTTCCCAATCGCCGGTATCGCTCTCAAGCTCGATCATCTCGCGATCATCCATACCCGTGGCATAGACCCCGCCGTAAAACGTCTTGATCCGTTCTGCTATGGCGGTCGGCACTTGCAGCCCCATAGAGATATCCGACGTCACGTGATCCCCTCCCATGCGCACCGCATCGGCATAGATCATATGTTTTTTCATGAAAATCGACACACCAGTCGTGCCGCCGCCCAGATCAACACAGGCTGCGCCAAGTTCCTGCTCGTCTTCAACAAGCGCCGACAGGCCGGAGACATAAGACGAGGATGCAATTCCCGCCAGTTCGAGATCGCAGCGCTTGACGCAATAGGCAAGGTTCTGAACCGCGATCGCATCAACGGTCAGCATATGCATGTCGGTGGCAAGCTCCTGCCCCATCTGCCCGCGTGGATCAGATAGGCCGGTACGGTGATCGAGGGCGAAATTGACCGGCTGGGCGTGGAGCACGTCGCGATCCTCGCCGTAGTCCGGCACATCGCAAGAGGCCAGCACACGAGCCACATCCTGCTCATGGACTTCACGCCCCTCAATCCCGATCCGTCCGGTGAGGCCATAAGAGCGCGGCTCAGCGCCAGAGAAACAAGCAATGACGTGATCGACTCGGATCTTGGCCATCTTCTGGGCCGCCTGCACCACGGTACGGATCGCGCGTTCGGTCTCCTGCATGGCGGAAATCTCCCCGAACCGCACCCCGCGCGAGCGCGTGGTCGCAGCTCCGATGACGCGGAACCCGCTTTGGCCAGCCATCGAACCAATGCCTTCAACTTCGACAAGACGCTCGGTCCCGTCAAAGCGCAGCACGAGGCAGGCAATCTTGGAACTCCCCACATCCAGAATAGCCACGACACCGCGTTGCATCGCTACTTTGCGCATGTTGCGCATTGCGCGCTGGGCTTCGTATAGCTCCATCATTCTTCTGTATTCCCAACCTGTAGGCGCCGAATACGCCACCATTCCTCAACCGATCTCTCTGCGATGCGCAATGTCGGGCGCGCCGGAAGGCGCATATCCACAACCATCAAATCCCGCGCAAGAATATCCTGTGCCTGATTAAGCGCGATCACACGCTCCAGAGCCTGAACCGCCCCGTCTTCAGGAAGCAGGATGCGTTGTCCATTTTTCAAAACAACGTCCCAACGGCGCTCCCCCACCCGCACCAAGCCACGCATCTGGGCCTTAAGCGGCAGTGCCGCGGCAAAGAGCGCCTGCGCCTCGGTAACCTTGAGCTCCGCCCCAGCCCCGGCCATCAAAGGCAATTGCGCATGTGCCGCGCGGGTCTCTGCGACCGCAACGACAAACCCCTCTTTGTCCACAAGGAAAAGCCCCTCACGCGAACGCCAGACCATGACCGGATCACGTTCTACAATGGTGATCTGCATGATCCCTCCGGGACGAATGCGCACCGTCGCCGAGGCCACGGCGGGAAGCCCGGTCACCTGTTCCTGAATATGGTCGAGATCGAGATCAAAAGAGCTCATAGGAAAATCAATAGGCATGATCTCGCGAATATCTTCCGCGATACCGACAGAAGCGCCATCGATTGCCATGACATTGACCATAAATTCCGGGCGTGTCTCGATACTCACCCGCGCCTCATGCACCCACCCTGTCAGGCGGTCACGCCGATCCTGATCCGAAAACCAGATTGCAGCGACAGAGAACACAATAAGGAAAGGCAGGATAACACGTAAAAACAGCCGAAACAGCGGCGTCAGCATCAACCGCTCAAATCGATAAGCCCAACGCGACGGGGCAGGATCACATTTCGCCGCTACCTGTTGCACGACGCATCCTCCACCATCCATGCGCAGAACTCAGGGAACGACATGCCTAGCTGCGCCGCCTGCTCGGGCGCAAGTGAGGTCGGCGTCATACCCGGCTGCGTGTTGGTCTCAAGAAGGATCAGCCCCTCAAGGCCCCTTTCCTCATCCCAGCGGAAATCCGTCCGGCTCACGCCGCGACACCCAAGCACCTCATGTGCGCGCAACGCATAGTCGAGACAGGCATCGAAAATCTCCAGCGGGACATCGGCCGGCACGATATGGCGCGACCCGCCTTCCTTGTATTTAGCGTCGTAATCATACCAACCATCGGTCAGGATATCTGTCACCGTCAAAGCCTTGTCACCCATGACAGTCGTCGTCAGTTCGCGTCCGGGCGCGAAGGCCTCGACCATCACAAACTCAGGCATATCTTCGGAAAGCTGCGGCGGGCTATTGGCTGCTTCATTCACGAGGTAAACCCCGACCGAAGACCCTTCATTATTCGGCTTCACCACATAGGGTGGGGCCATCATGTGGTGCGCCCCAACTTCTACCTTACGGCAGATCAGACTCTCAACCACAGGAAGCCCGGCCGCCTTGTAAACATCTTTAGAGCGCTGCTTGTCCATGGCCAGTGCCGACGCCAGAACCCCGGAATGTGTATAGGGAATGCGCATCCATTCCAGGATGCCCTGCACGCAACCATCTTCTCCCCAACGCCCATGCAAGGCATTGAACGCCACATCAGGATTGAGGTCGGACAGGCGCATCGCGAGATCGGGGCCAGCATCGACCTCGTTCACATCATATCCTGCTTCCCGCAGCGCGGCAGCGCATTCACGCCCGGAGGTTAAGGACACTTCGCGTTCTGCCGAAGGTCCGCCCATCAATACCGCCACTTTGGGGTTTGTCCTGCTCGACATACCCGTTCGTGCCCCAATGTTTCGGACCGTTTTCGGCCCTGCTTATTATCTGCTGCCCGGCCTGTTTTGCCTGTGACCGGAAATCATTCAGCCGCTGGCTCTCCAACGCGCTTAATTTCCCATAGTAGCTCTATTCCGCTATTTTGGAAAACCCTTTTTCGAACCTCTTCCCCAAGATTTTCAAGGTCAGCAGCAGTTGCGTCCCCGGTATTGATCATGAAGTTCGAATGCTTCTCGCTCATCTGCGCGCCACCAACACGGGCTCCGCGCATTCCCGCATCATCAATGAGTTTCCATGCCTTCAGGTCATGCACATCATCCGCCCGCCCGGTCGAAGAGAACCCGGCCGGGTTGCGAAAGGTACTGCCAGCCGTGCGGTCCTTGGTCGGTTGTGTGGCGTCACGCTTGGCCAGTTGCTCTTCCATACGCACCGCCAGAGTCTCAGGATCGTCAGAAGGCGCTTCGAAAACAACTTCAACAATGACCCAGCCTTCGGGGAGATCGCTCTGACGGTATTGGAAATTGAGATTCTCTGCGGTCAGCGTGACAATCTCGCCCTCCCGCGTCACCGCCTTGGCCTCGACGAAGACATCCGCGACATAGGTGCCATAACAGCCCGCATTCATTCGCACCGCACCACCGATGGCACCAGGGATGGTCCGCAGGAAGGTCAGGTCAAGCCCCGCTTGCCCCGCCTTGCGCGCCACATGCGCATCCAATGCGGCAACACCGGCAATCACGCGATTTTCCTCAATCTCGATCCCATTGAAACCACGCCCCATACGGATCACCACGGCCCGCAGGCCCCCATCGCGCACGATCAGGTTCGAACCGACGCCCATCGGGAATACAGCCACATCCTCGGGCAGGTCGCGTAGGAATGCTGCTAGATCTTCGACATCAGCCGGTTGAAAGAACCAATCCGCAGGCCCACCGACCCGAAGCCAGGTCAGGTCGGCCAGAGAGCGGTTCGGCGTCAGCTTGCCGCGGGGGGTGGGCATCTCGGTCATGGGGATCTCCGGTTTCGCGCCTGTCCTTTTGGGCAATCAGGGCACAGGAGGCAAGGCGCACGGGAGAAAAAGTCAGTTTTCGCCACCCAGCTTACGCCGCAACCAGCGCCAGCCATAGATCACCGGCCAACGCATCACCCATCCCGCCAAAACGAGAATCCCAACCACATACCAGATATCATGCTGCCACCAGACGAAGCCGAGGATCGGCGCGCCGACCGCCATCATAACATACGCAAAACGCCAGTGATGGTCTTTGCTCGGAAACATGCCCCGCACGTTGACCACGACAAGCCAGACAAGGGCAAGGATCAGCGATAGACTCATTTCGGCAACTCCGGTTTCTCGCCGCGCAGGCGTTTCCATAAGTAACGCAGAGGATTGCGGAACATGGAGACAAAGGCAAAGAGCGCCGCAAGGCCAACCCATACCCCATGCTCCCACCAGATTACGCCAATCAACGCCGGGGCCGCGAATAATAGCGCGATCCCCGGTGCATATTGCCGCCGCATCGGTAGCATCGCGACAATCGCCGACGTAAAGACCCAAAGACAACCGAGGATCAAGGAGGGGCTCATAGTGCGCCTTGAAGGTTAAAGACCAAGGCTCCGCCAGACAGAACAAGCCCGATCACCGGCACAATCATCGGCACCCGAAACGCCGCCTGCGGTGCGCGGCGTTTCTCAAGGATCAGAGCAAGGTTCACGAGCACAAAAACGCTAAGCAAGATCGACGAGGTCATTTCGGCCAAAAGCCCTACGTCAAGCGCCAACGCCCCGACAATAACAAGCGCCCCCACGAGGCAGGTCGCCAGAACCGGCGTACCGGTGCGCGGCCAGACATGATGAAAGATGGTGAAACTCTGCTCTCGCTTCCCCAAGCCAAAGAGCACACGGCTCGCCATCACGATCTGCGCCAAAACCCCGTTGAGAGCGGCAAAAACCGCGATGGTCGACAAAAATCTTGCATCGCCACCCTGCGCCGCCTGCCAAACAAGGGCAAGTGGGCGTTCGCTGGCTCCGAGGATGTCGAGTGGCACAACCCGCACAGTGGCCACGGTGACCAACACATAGATTGCAGTCGTTAAGACAAGCGCCGCCAAGATCGCGCGCGGCATGGTGCGTTCAGGATCGGAGACCTCTTCGGCCATGTTGACGATATCTTCGAACCCAATAAATGCGAAAAAGGCAAGAACGGCAGCCGCCCCAACCCCAGTAAGAACCATGGGCGGCGCGGCGGTCCAATCCGCACTCGCAGGTGCGCTCCACCCGGCCCAGATCACCAGCGCGAGACCGCCCAGTTCAATCACTGTGAACACTGCTGCGAGCGACAAGCTCTCCATCACGCCGAATACGGCCACTGCCGTCAGAGCCGCGCCAAGCGCAACCATCGTCCACCCCGCATCGAGGTCAACCACCAGCATGAGATAGCCTGTTCCACCGCGGAGAACCGCCGCCGCTGAAACCGTTCCGGCCGCCACGATGGCCAGCCCGACAATGACGGCAAGGAACCGGCTTTGTAGCCCCCGCCGGATAAAAGCCGCTTCACCTGCCGCTTCGGGAATGCGTGTCGAAAATTCAGAATAGGACAGCGCGGTTGGCGCTGCGATCAGCCCCGCGAGCAGAAAGGAAAGCGGTGCCCAAACTCCGGCCTCTGCGGCCACGGCTCCGACAAGCACATAAATCCCGGCCCCGACCATGACACCGACGCCATAGGCGGTCAGAAGTCCAAAGCCGATACGTCTCTTGAGGTGGTCAGCCATGACATGTTCCCGTCCGATATTCGCCTATCGTGTCCAACTTCGGCTCTCGCAGAGGCCGTTTCAAGCCTCTACGCCAAGGCAGCTCCTTTAAACCAACCGCTTAGCCAGATTGTTCGCCCAAGCGCTGATCGTGCCCGCGCCAAGACAGACAACGATATCACCGGGCTTAGCCTCGGCCCGCACCAGCGTTTCGAGATCATCCTCGCTATCGACTGCAATCGCATGACGATGTCCGTGGGCCACAAGCCCCGCCACCAAATCATCCCGCGTTGCGCCTTCGATAGGCTGCTCTCCGGCAGCGAAAACCTCGGCGATACCGACCACATCCGCCTCATTGAAGCAGGCGCAAAAATCCTCAAACAAGGTATGCAGGCGCGTGTAACGGTGTGGTTGATGCACTGCGATGACCCGTCCCTCACACGCCTGGCGCGCGGCTTTGAGGACAGCGGCAATCTCAACCGGATGATGCCCGTAATCGTCGATGATCGAGATGCCCTGCCATTCACCTACCTTGGTAAATCGTCGGTTCACGCCGCCAAAATTGGCCAACGCCTCGCGAATTTCATCCTTCTTCATGCCAAGATGCAGCGCCACAGCCACAGCGGAAAGCGCGTTGGACACATTGTGATCCCCCGGCATCGGCAAAGTGCAGCCTTCGATCACGTCATCTTCTGCCTGAAGGCTGATATCGAAATGCGCCACACCCGCCTTGAAGCTCAGGTTCACAGCGCGCACATCGGCCTGCGCATTGAACCCAAAGGTCACGACGCGCCGATCGGTGATCTTGCCCACAAGCGTCTGCACGTCCGGATCATCGGTGCAGCACACGGCAAGCCCATAAAACGGAATGTTGGAGACAAAATCAAGGAAGCCCTTGTGCAGGTTTTCTTCGGTCCCCCAGTGTTCCATATGTTCCGGGTCGATATTGGTTACGATGGCGATGGTTGCAGGCAGGCGATTGAAGGTGCCGTCGCTCTCATCCGCCTCGACCACCATCCATTCGCCGTCGCCCACGCGCGCGTTGGATCCATAGGCGTGGATGATCCCGCCATTGATGACCGTTGGATCAAGTTTTCCGTGATCGAGAAGCGCCGCCACCATGGTCGTGGTCGTCGTCTTGCCATGGGTCCCTGCCACCGCGATATTCGACTTGAGCCGCATCAGTTCGGCCAGCATTTCGGCCCGACGCACCACCGGAAGGCCTCGACGACGTGCTTCGTCAAGCTCGGGGTTGCCCGGCTTGATCGCCGATGAGATCACCACGACCTCCGCCCCCTCAAGGTTTTCAGCCTTCTGACCCACGAAGATTTCCGCGCCCATGTCGGCCAGACGGTCAGTGATCTTGCTCGACTTCAGGTCTGATCCTTGCACGACATAACCATGGTTCAAAAGCACCTCGGCAATACCCGACATCCCGATCCCGCCAATCCCCACGAAATGGATCGGACCTACGTCACCGGGAAGTTTTGTCGCTGCATTCATTGATCTTCACTCTTCTTTACTCGCCAGCATTTCCACAAGCGCCACGAGGCTTTCCGCCGCCTCGGGTTTGCCAACGGAAAGTGCGGCCATCGCCATTTGTGTTGCGCCCTGCGAGTTGCCAAGGATCAGGGCGATTTGTTCCGAAAGGCTCTCAACGGTGAGCTTACTTTCGGGAATACGGATCGCGCCGCCCGCCTCGACAAGGCCACGGGCATTCGCGGTTTGGTGATCTCCTGTTGCCGCGGCATAAGGGATCAGGATCGAAGGGCGACCAATCACGCTGATATCCGCCACCGAAGACGCGCCAGAGCGCGAGATGACAAGCTGTGCCTCGCTCATGCGAGCAGGGACATCATGAAAGAACGGTTGCACATCGGCGGCGATGCCATGTTCAGCATAAAAAGCTGTCACGCGTTCGCCATCCTCGTCCCGCGCCTGATGGCTGACCCGCACATTGCGCAAAACCTCTGGCGGCAGAGTTGCAATCGCTCCGGGCACGGTGTCGGACAGAATGCGCGCCCCTTGCGAACCACCGATAACCAGAACCGACATCGGATAGTCGCCCGGCGCAATATAGCCTGATCCGGCACGCTCAAGAACGGCACCGCGCACCGGGTTGCCCACATGCACGCCTTCAACCCCTTCGGGCAAATCCGTCGGCCAAGTGCCACAAGCCACCGCATCCACACGCGGCGCAAAGAGGCGGTTCACACGCCCCAGAACGCCGTTTTGCTCATGAATCATACGCGGCAGCTGCAACAGCCAGGCCGCACTCATGGCCGGAATGGTCGGGTAACCGCCAAAGCCTACCACGACTTCAGGTCGATCGCGGCGCAGTTTCACCACTGCCGACACAACGCCGCCTAGAATTCGAAACGGCACCAGAACCTTGGCGAGTTTGCCACCGCGCGCAAACGTCGCCGAAGCCACTTGTTCAATTTCGACCGAATGCGGAAAACCGCCAGTATAACGCGCGCCACGCGCATCCGTCGTCAGCTTGACCCGCCAGCCCTTGCGCAACATCACCTCAGCCAGCGCCTGAGCCGGGAACATATGCCCGCCCGTGCCGCCCGCCGCGATGACAAGCAATGGTTTCTTCATCATCTCACATGTCCCCGAAGGATATCCCGGATCTCGCCCTGAGGCCGGCTGCGGGTAAACGCCAAAAGCATGCCAACTGCAATCCCCCCCGCGACAAGTGAAGAGCCGCCATAGCTCACAAAGGGCAAGGTCATGCCCTTGGCGGGCAAAAGCCGCACCGCGACGCCCATATTGATGATTGCCTGCACGCCGAAAATCGCCGCAAGGCCCGTTCCGGCAATCCGCGTAAAGGGGTCACGTTCGCGCATCAGGCGCAGGAAAGACCGCACCACGATGCTCGCATAAAGCGCAATGATAACAAGGACGAGGACAAGTCCGTATTCCTCAGCCGCAACCGCGATGATGAAGTCCGTGTGCGCATCGGGCAGAGACCATTTGACCTGCCCCTCACCCACACCAACGCCATAAAGGCCGCCCTCACGGATGGCATTGGTGGCATAGCCAAGCTGCGTTGTGGGATCGACAGAGCGATCAAGAAAGCCATCAATGCGCCGGGCGAAATGCTCGGAATTGGCATAGGCAAACCGTGCTACCGGATAGATTGCGATAATAATTGCCGCGATCAACACCATCGACGCTCCCGAGACGAAATACATCACTCCCCAAGCAAACAGGATCAGGCTCGCTTGGCCGAAATCTGGCTGCAGAGCGAGCACCACCACAAGAGTCAGCATCAGGAAAAAGGACCAGTTTCGCCCCGGTGGGCCATTGATCTCTTCATTGGCCGCCATCAGCCAAGCCGCCACAACCACGAAGGCGGGCTTGAGGAATTCCGAGGGCTGCACACTGGCAAAGCCGAGCGAATACCACCGCACCGCGCCCTTGCCAAAATCGGTTCCAAAGAAGGGCAGCCCCAGCAGCGCCAGCGCCGTGATGACAAAACCAATCACTGCGAGACGGCGCACGAGACGCGGACTCATCATTGAGGTGATGAGCATCGCCACAAGCGACAAACCGCCGAAGACCACCTGTTTTTCCACATAGTGAAAGGCCGAAAAACCATTCTTCTCGGCCAGAGGCGGCGATGCCGCGAGCCCCAAAAGCATCCCGACCCCAAACAGGATCAGAATCGCCACAAGAGACCACTTGTCGAGCGTGCGCCACCATTTGGGAAGAACGGGCTCGCCCCCCTGTGCCGGGAGCGTGCCATACACCATTTCTGTCATCGGATACCCGCCGAATACTGCCTCAAAAACGCCCGTTTGCCGGGTCTGTATGCAGAGCATATCATGCAACGCCTGCCTTGCAAAGCACACCGATCATCCCTGCGCTCTTGACCGGGCTGGCCGGATCGGGCACCCGGCGCATATGCGCTATGATACAATCATCCTTGGTGCCGGTGCTGCTGGCATGATGTGTGCCGCCCATGCCGGACCGGATACACTCGTACTAGATCACGCCAAAGCCCCCGGCGAGAAAATCCGCATATCCGGCGGGGGGCGTTGCAACTTCACCAACCTTTATGCCGAGCCGGGCAATTTCATCTCGTCCAATCCGCATTTCTGCAAGTCAGCTCTGAGCCGTTATACCCAGTGGGATTTCATCGACCTTGTGGGCCATCATGGCATCGCCTGGCATGAAAAGACGCTTGGGCAGTTGTTCTGCGATCATAGTGCAAAAGACATCGTTGCGATGCTTTTGTCCGAGCTGGAAAAGGCCGGTGCAAAGCTTCAGCTTGAGACAGAGATTATTGGCGTCTCGCATAACGGAAACGGTTATAAGGTCGAGACCGAGAAAGCCGGAAAACGCACGACTTTCACCACGCACAATCTCGTCCTTGCGACCGGCGGAAAGTCAATTCCAAAGATGGGCGCGACCGGGTTGGCCTATGATATTGCAGAAAAATTCGGCCTCCCCCTTGTCCCAACACGGGCGGGCCTCGTGCCCTTCACCTTCTCCGATGGGCGGTTCAAGCCCCTTTCAGGAACCGCCCTCCCCGTACGCGCGCAAGCCGAAGGGCCGGGTTTTGACGAGGCTCTGCTCTTTACTCATCGCGGTCTGTCCGGACCGTCGATGCTGCAGATCAGTTCCTATTGGCAAGAGGGGCAACCGATCCATGTGAACCTCCTGCCAGAAACAGACGTGATTGCAGAGTTGAAAGCCCGACGCCAAAGTGATGGTCGGCGGCAATTGCGCACGGTTCTGGGCTATCTCCTGCCCACAAAGCTGGCGGATTTCCTCGCGGTGGAATGGGGGCTTGAGGGCAATTTGGCCGATCAGTCGGATAAGGCTCTAGAGGCACTTGCGGCGCAGATCACGAACTGGGAATTGCGCCCAGGTGGAACCGAAGGGTATCGCACCGCCGAAGTGACGCTTGGCGGGATCGACACTGATGCGCTGTCGTCGAAAACGATGGAGGCCAAGGCTCTGCCCGGCCTTTATGCCATCGGCGAAGCGGTGGATGTCACAGGCTGGCTCGGCGGCTTCAATTTCCAATGGGCTTGGTCATCGGGGTGGGCTGCGGGCACCGCGATCCGCTCCAAGCGATCAGGCGCTCAACTCATTGATTAGACGGATAAAATCCTCGCCACGCTTCTCAAAGCTGTCGTATTGATCAAAGCTCGCAGCCGCCGGCGCCAGAAGCACGGTATCCCCCGTCTCGGCCTCCTCGGTGGCGCGGGCGACGGCGGTCGCCATCGTTGTGCAAACCTCAGCCTCAACGCCTTTGAGCTGCATTCCAAAGCCAGCCGCTTCACGACCGATCACATAAGCCTTGAGCACCTCGCTCGCATGCTCCGACAGATCGCCCAAACCACCCTCTTTCTCCAATCCACCACAAATCCAGCGGATACGTTTGAAAGCCCCCAGCGCCATTTTCGCAGCATCCACATTGGTGGCCTTGCTGTCGTTAACATAAGTTACGCCACCGATCTCTGCCACGACCTGCGACCGATGCGGCAGGCCGCTAAACGAGGCAAAACCCGCCTCGATCACGCGCGGCGCAAGCCCCAGAGAGCGGCACACTGCATAAGCGGCAGCGGCGTTTTGGTGGTTATGGACACCCGGCAGCCCCTTGATAGCACGCAAATCAATGGATCCTGCCTGACGTCCTTTTCGGTACTCTGATAAGAAACCTTTCTTAACAAAGACCTGCCAGCCCGGCCCGGAAAGCCGTCTGTTAACCGAAATCGGGATCACGCGGTCGTCGCCGGGCCCCATGGAAAGCTGGTTGGCGAGGAACTGTCCTTCGGTCTCATCGACCCCAATCACGGCCCGGTCCGGACCGCCCTCGGCGAAGAGGCGACGCTTGGCCGCGAAGTAACCGCCCATACCCCCGTGCCGGTCGAGATGATCGGGCGAAAGGTTTGTAAACACTGCAATATCCGGCGTCAGCGCGCGGGCCAATTCGGTCTGATAACTCGACAATTCGAGCACCACGACATCGCCATTTTCGGCCGGATCGAGGTCCAAAACACCGCGGCCTATGTTGCCGGCGAGTTGGGTGCGGTGGCCGGCGGCGTCGAGGACGTGGTGGATCAGGGCGGAGGTCGTGGATTTACCATTTGAGCCGGTGACCGCAACAACGCGGGGCGAGGTGTCGAAATTATCCCAATCCCGGGTCGCGAAGGATTGGAAAAACAGGCTGATGTCGTTGTCGACGGGGACGCCAGCGACCAATGCGGCGGCGACGACGGGGTTGGGCGCAGGATAGAGATGCGGGATGCCGGGCGAGACAATGAGCGCGGCCACATTTTCAAAAGCGCCTTGTTTTCCAAGGTCTTGGCAGGTGAACCCTTCGGCCTCGGCACGCGCGCGGGCGGCCGGGTTATCGTCCCAGCAGAGCGGGTCTGCGCCGCCTGCGGCAAGGGCGCGGGCAGTGGCGAGGCCGGAACGGCCCAAGCCCAGAACCGCAACCCGTTTGCCCTCATACCCTTTGACTGGAATCATCGTTTTCACCCCAAATTCAGCTTGCCGCGACAATGCCCGCCCCCACCGGATGACGCAAGAGAGGCCC
>JAAEZB010000043.1 GCA_018223085.1 Paracoccaceae bacterium | reverse complement strand
TGGAGGCGAGTACCGGAATCGAACCGGTGTACACGGATTTGCAATCCGCTGCGTCACCACTCCGCCAACTCGCCAACCTTGTGGTGGGGTGGGCAATATCCGATCTCTTTGGGCGCTGCAAGGGGGGTGTGGCGCTAAACCGCCCGGGGGGACGTTGCCGCCGGTCGGCAGATGTGGCAAACCATTTGCAACATGAGTCTGAAGGGCGAAAAGCGCATGGCTGATTACAAGACACTCCGCACCACAATGGTAGACACGCAGGTTCGTCCGTCGGACGTCACCAAGTTCCCGGTTATCGACGCGATGCTTGCGGTGCCGCGCGAGGCCTTTGTGCCGCGGGACCGGCGGGAGATGGCCTATGTCGGGGCGCATGTGTCGCTGGACAAGGGGCGGGTGGTTCTGGAGCCGCGCACTCTGGCCAAGATGTTGGACTCGTTGGATATTCGCAATGACGAGCTGGTGCTCGATATCGGTGCAGGGCTGGGCTATGGGGCCGCTGTCATGGCGCGTATGGCCGAGGCTGTGATCGCGCTTGAGGATGATGCGGATCGTATCGCGGAGGCGCAGACGGCGCTTTCGGAGCAGGGCGCGGATAATGTGGTCTTGCAGGAAGGCGAATTGAACGCCGGAGCGCCGGAACATGGTCCTTATGACGTAATACTCGTTGAAGGCGGTGTTGAAACGATGCCGGAAGCGATTCTCGCGCAACTCAAGGATGGTGGGCGGATTGCCTGCTTGTTCCAGGAAGGAACGCTTGGGGTTGTGCGGATCGGCTATAAGATCGACGGTGTGGTCAACTGGCGTTTCGCGTTCAATGCGGGCGCGCCGGTTCTGCCGGGGTTCGAGAAACACCACGCTTTCACATTGTAAGATCAATCGCGCGCCCACGGGGCCGTAAACCAGAATCGGGGGAGCAGATGGCTCTTGGTATTGTGAAGAACATTCGGGCTGGGGCGCTCGCGCTCGCGGTTCTGGCCATGGTGCCGGTTCAGGCTACGGCGGAGACGCTGGCCGATGCGCTGGCGAGCGCGTATGAGCATAGTGGGCTTTTGATCCAGAACCGGGCCCTTCTGCGGGTGGCGGATGAGGATGTCGCGGTCGCGCTTTCGGGTTTGCGTCCGATTATCAGTTGGAGCGCCGGGATTGAGCGCAGCTTCAGCAAATTCGCAACCTCCTCGACGCTCGCGACGACGCGGCACAGTTCGGCGACGGAAGCGTCTATTGGTCTGAGCGCGAGTCTGCTGATCTATGATGGCGGGTCGAGCAAGCTTGGCGTGGAAGTGGCCAAGGAATCCGTGCTTGCGACGCGCCAACAGCTGATCTCGATCGAGCAGCAAGTGCTTCTTGGGGCGGTGGATGCCTATATGAACGTGGTGCGCGATGCGCAGATTGTTGAGCTGCGGCGCAACAACCTGCGTCTTGTGGCGCGAGAATTGCAAGCGGCGAAGGACCGGTTCGAGGTTGGCGAAGTGACCCGCACTGACGTGGCGCTTGCCGAAGCACAGCTTGCCGGTGGTCGTGCGAACCTTGCGGTTGCACAGGGCAACCTGATGGCCTCGAAAGAGCAATATACGGCGGCTATTGGGCATGCGCCCGGTGCGCTCAGATCGCCCAAGGGGCTGCCGCAGGTTCCGGCGCAGATCGAAGAGGCCCGCGCCATTGCTGAGCGCCGCCACCCGGATCTGACAGCGGTAAAACACGCGATTCAGGCGGCGGAATATGGTGTGAAACGTGCCCGCGCGGCCATGGGGCCGACCGTCAATCTGGAAGGCAGCTTTGGGTTCACGCAGGATGTCGGGGACGATCGGTATTTCTCGCAGGGCGGGTCGGTTTCGCTTGGAATGACTCAACCGATCTATCGTGGTGGCCAGTTGTCGGCGCTTCTGCGTCAGGCGATGGCGAACCGGGATGCACAGCGCGGCAACCTGCATGCGGTGCGTAACTCCATCCGCCAACAGGCGGGCAGCGCATGGGCCGGGTTTGTTTCGGCCAAGGCGCAGCTCAACGCGACCGGACAACAGATCGAAGCCGCACGAATCGCTTTTGATGGGGTGCGCGAAGAAGCCAAGCTTGGCTCGCGCACAACGCTGGACGTTCTGATTGCCGAGCAGGATTTGCTTGATGCCGAATCGAGCCGCATCACGGCACGGGCGACGGAAGTGACCGCCGCTTATTCGGTGCTTTCGGCTATGGGCCTTATGACGGCAGAGAATCTTGGTCTTAAAGTCGAGCAATATGACGCAGAAGCCTATTATAATCTGGTCAAAACTGCGCCGGTGAACCGTTCCAAGCGGGGTAAACAGCTCGACAAGGTGTTGAAAGCGATCGGTAAAGAGTGAGCAATTCTTACTATCGGTTGTCTGGCGCCGGGGCAGCGGCTACACTTTTGGACGAGTGAAAGTAGGCTTGTCTATGTCTGATCCTGTGACCAACGTCGAAATCGAAGATGTCCTGTCGTCCATCCGGCGGCTGATCTCTGAGAATGATCGAACTCCGCGCCAAGCGGCTGCAGAGGCTGTGAAGCCAGTGGCGGAAGAGCCGCAAGAGGCAAATCCTTCGGAAGATGCGCTTGTCCTGACGCCTGCGCTACGGGTGGCAGAAGTTGCGGCAGAGGCTGTAGAAAAGACACAGGAAGACGCGGTCAAAGAGGCGCTGCATGTGCCGCATGACCATGCGTGGGAAGATGCCGGGGCGACGTTCGATCCGCAAGAGAACGTGGAAGACCTGCCCAATGCACCGGAAGAGCGGAGCGAGGCCGACGATGTGGCGGCTCAGATCGCAGAAGAGCTGGCCGATTCCGGGTTCGACCCGATGGAGGGCGTGTCGCTTGAGCGGGCGCGCGAGATCGATTCCCGGATCGTGCATTGGGACAAGATGAAAGAGGTCCCCGAAGAGGCCGAGTATGAACCGGACGCGCCGGGCGACAGCGCCTATGCGGGAACGGATGTTGATCCGCTCGAATGGCAGGATGACGAGGCTACGGCGGAGGCCGAGGTCGCAGAAGAGACCGTTGATGAGGCCCCCGAGGGGAGATCGCGTGCACGGATCGTGCGCAGCGAGAGCTTCGTGGCTCCCGAGGCGGCAGCAGAAGACGTGGTCTATGAGGACGACATGGCGCCGGAAGAGGCGCTGGCTGGTTTGGCCGGACGGATCGAAGCGGATTTGCGTGACCGACTGCCGGAACAGATCGAAGCCGAGGTCATGCCGCAAGAGGCATTGGGCGATTTCTCGGAAGATGATGCTGTCGAGCTCGACGAGGCGATTTTGCGTGACATGGTGGCCGATATTGTGCGTCAGGAATTGCAGGGCGCGCTTGGTGAGCGGATCACCCGCAACGTCCGCAAACTTGTTCGGCGCGAGATTCATCGTGCGCTGGCGGCGCATGAGCTCGACTGACCAGACTGTTCAGATCAGGCGGGCGCAGATCGCCGCCCGTCGCGCAGCAATATCAAACCGCTCAACACGATGACTGCGGCCCCAACGAGGGTCAGCATGTCGGGCCGTTCGCCGAACAGAACCACTGCCAGGATGAGTGCAAAAAGTAGCCGTGAGTAACGGAAGGGTGCCACCATCGATACGGCACCGAGGCGCATGGCAGAGGTCAGAGCATAATAGGCGCCGATGCCGACAAGGATCGTCGCCATGAGCCAGCCGGTCTGTGCCGGTGAGGGCAGCACGGCGCCGCCCTCCCAGAGCATGAGGGCAAGGCCAGTCGGGATCAGCACGACAAAACCGTAAACCCCCAATTGCAGATGTGACAGGCGCGGCGGCGCGGCGCGGGTGGCGAGGTCGCGTCCGGCAAAGCCGAGCATACCGAGGAGAGCGAGGAGGCTTGTCGGGTCAAAGCTTGAGGGCAGGGGGCGCAGGATCAAGAGCACGCCAAAGAACCCGACGAGGATTGTGGCCCAGCGGCGCGCGCCCACCTTTTCACCAAAGAACAGTGCCGCGCCAAGGGTTACAGCGAGTGGTGTGGCCTGCAGGATCGAGGAGGTCGCGGCCAGCGTGCTATAGGCGAGCGAGAGGGTAAAGAAGAGCCGCCCGAAGATTTCGGTGGCCGCACGCATAAGGAGCGTGGGGCGCAGAATATCCGGGGTCAGGGCGCGTTGCCCCCTGTGCCACGTGAGCAGGAGAAAGCCAAGCCAGCCGCCAAAGCCGAAGACCGCCATGATTTCGCCCACGGGCAGGCCGGCGCTGGCCTGTTTGATGAGGGCGTCTTCGACGGCGAAACCGGCCATGGCCGCCACCATCCAGAGACTGCCTCGCATGTTGTCCTGCATGTATCCCTCGGTTGCGTATCATCCGGGCAAAAGAAAAGCGCGCCTGGCAGGGCGCGCCTTTCTTCAAAAAATGTCGCGTCAGCGTTAGGCGGCTTCGGCCTGCTGCGCGGCATTGCGGCGCTCACTTTCTTCGCGCGACAGCGCGACGGAAGTCCGCACGCCTTTGCCGACGAAGTCCATCAGCCCCTGAACGACACGTTCGTTCGGGTCGATTCCGGCACAGCTCAGAACCTCGCGCCCATCGCGCGAGCGCGCCCAACGGGCGATCTGTTCGGGGCCGTTGCCGTATTTTTTGTCGTCGGCAATGGCATCGTCCAGCGCAGCCAGCACGACAGCAGCGAAAAGCTTGCGTGCGCGGTTGCCCTGTTCGTTATTGAAAGCCGTTCCATCAACGAAATCTCGCATCTCGTCGTCCTTTGAATTATTGCTCTTGTCTTTTCGGCGTGACGCCCCTTATGACCTAGTTCAGGCGATTCGGATAGCCTTGATTTGCATAGCTTCTATGCAATTTACGCATATCTTTCTGCAATTGCAGCACGAAATGCGGCGGCTTGCCACTGGTCGACCGGCCAGATATAGGTGCGGCCAAGTTTTTATCAACCTCGCAGTCATGGTTTTGCCACATGCCCAAGATCAACGGTAACGAAATCCGTCCCGGAAATGTCCTCGAACATAATGGCGGCCTCTGGGCTGCGGTGAAGGTCGATCACGTCAAGCCCGGCAAGGGCGGTGCTTTTGCTCAGGTCGAGATGAAGAACCTGCGCAACGGTTCCAAGCTCAATGAACGGTTCCGCAGCGCCGACAAGGTCGAGCGCGTGCGCCTTGAGCAGAAGGACATGCAGTTTCTCTATGAGGATGATGGGATGCTCATCTTCATGGATACGGAAACCTATGACCAAGTGCAGGTCGCGGCGGACCTTCTTGGCGAGCGCCGCCCGTTCCTTCAGGACGGCATGACCATCGTGGTGGAATTCTACGATAGCGAGGCGCTCAATGCGAGCCTGCCGCAGAAAGTCACCTGCAAGATCGTTGAGACCGAACCGGTGGTCAAAGGCCAAACAGCCGCGAACTCGTTCAAGCCTGCGGTTCTTGATAACGGCGTGCGCGTCATGGTGCCGCCCTTTGTCGGTCAGGACGAGGATATTGTCGTGAACACTGAGACGATGGAATATTCTGAACGCGCCTGAAGCGATTTAGATAAGAGATTTATAAGGCCTGCCACATGTGGCAGGCCTTTTGCGTTTTGAGGAAGGCGGTAGGACGGTGGTTAGCCTGACCATGTTATGGCAGCATCACCAGCAGTCATGCCGTCGCCTGTGCGATCAAAGCGTAGATAGGCGATGGCGGTGTCACCAGAGGCTGTAAAGAGCGTGCCGATGGTGCGGCCGTCCTTTTCGATGGGGGTTCCCGATGCGGGGGCCGTACCGGAAAGGGCGACGGTGGTCAGACCTTTGCGCAGTTCGGTCTTGTGTTTCATGCGGGCGGTGACTTCCTGACCTACGTAACAGCCTTTGCGGAAATCGACCCCGTGGAGCCGTTCGAAACCGGCTTCGAGG
The DNA here is from genome assembly GCA_018223085.1 of Paracoccaceae bacterium. GTDB lineage: Bacteria > Pseudomonadota > Alphaproteobacteria > Rhodobacterales > Rhodobacteraceae > Shimia. The sequence goes on along the minus strand of JAAEZB010000043.1, from coordinate 19,138 downwards.
ATATAGGTGTCGGGGGTTAGCTCGATCCCGGTTTCGGGGATGCAATGGGTGACCCGAAGGGCGTCCCAGTCGGTTGCATCCGCCTCTTGCGGCGTGTCGCGGTAGGCGCGCCAACCAAGCGCCGGATGACGAGGATCGGCAAAGCCGTCCTTGGGCATGGGGCCGATGCCGCGATGGGCTTGTAGATTGGTTTCGGCAATCGTCACATCGGCGCGCAGTTTATACATGTTGAGCCGTGTCAGAAGGCCGGGAGCGAGGCTTGCGTCCACGTCGAGAAGCACCGCGTCGTCCCAAGGCACGAGGAAGAAATCGGCAAGGTATTTGCCCTGTGGCGTCAGGATCGCGGCATACACCAATCCCTCGGAGAGGCGCGCGACATCGTTGGTAACGAGCCCTTGTAGGAAGTGTTGGGTATCCTCGCCCGTGAGTTGAAAGATGCTGCGTGCCATGGTCGGTCCTGTTTTTTCCTCTTTATTTCATATAGGGAGGATGCGGTCTTGCAACAGGGGACGACAGAAAATGCGCGCACCGCTTAGCGTGGTTATTCCGACACTCAACGCCGAGGCTGTGCTTGGGCCATGCCTTGGTGCGCTTTACGAGGGCGTGCAGGCGGGGCTTATTCGCGAGTTGATCGTGGTGGATGGGGGGTCGGATGATCGCACGACCGAGATCGCGCGGGAGGTCGGGGCCGATGTGATTGAGACAGCGGCTTCGCGCGGCGGGCAATTGCGGGCCGGGTGTGCGGCGGCGCGGGCCGACTGGCTTTTGGTGGTGCATGCGGACACGGTCTTGCAGGAGGGTTGGACCGAGGTGGTCGCGGCGCATCTTGGGCAAGAGACAGCTGGGTATTTTCGGTTGCGGTTTGACGCGGGCGGCGTGGCAGGCACTTGGGTCGCGGGCTGGGCCAATCTCAGAGCGCGCCTGTTCGGATTGCCGTATGGCGATCAAGGATTGCTAGTGCGGCGCGACCTATATGAGGCCGTGGGCGGCTATGCCGATATTCCGTTGATGGAAGATGTGGCGCTTGCGCAGGCGCTTGGGCGGTCGCGGTTGGTGGCGCTTGATGCGGTGGCGATGACCAGCGCAGAGAAATACCACAGGCAAGGATGGCTGCGTCGGGGCGCGCGCAACCTTTGGACTCTGGCGCGCTATTTCATGGGAACCGGACCGGAGCGGTTGGCCAAAGCTTATCGGCGGTAGAAAACTGCTCGGCTTACAGACGGGGCAGGCGGGCGAGAAGGCGACCGATCACTGATTTACGGGGCTTTGCGGTTGCCTTGCCATTGGTGACCATGTGGCCCTGCATGGCGCGTTCCTCGGCAGTCTGGCCATCGGTGTTGAACTGCAGTTTGTAAAGCTCGGCATAGAGCCCGTCGCGGGCGAGAAGCTCATCATGGGTGCCTTCGTCGACGACGCGGCCCTTGTCCATCACCACGATCTTGTCGGCCTCACGCACGGTTGAGAGGCGGTGCGCGATGACGAGGGTGGTGCGGCCTTTGGAGAGCTTGTCGAGCGCCTCCTGAACCACGGTTTCGGATTGCGCATCGAGTGCCGAGGTGGCCTCATCCAGAAGCAGGATCGGCGTATTGCGCAAGAGAGCGCGGGCGATCACCACGCGTTGACGCTGGCCGCCGGACAGGTTGGTGCCGCGCGGGCCGACCTCGGTATCGAGGCCGTCGGCGAGTTTGGGCAGGAAGTCCGATACATGAGCAGCCCTGAGCACCTTTTGCAGCCGTGCTTCGGGGATGTTCTCCTGACCAAGGAGGATATTTTCGCGCAGGGTCTCATCGAAGAGGAGCGCCTCCTGCGACACGACCGAGAAGAGATCGCGCAGGTCGGGGATCGACATGGCCGAGGCTGGAACGTTGCCGATCAGAGCCTTGCCTGTTTGCGGATCGACAAGGCGGGTCAGGATGTTGAAGACGGTGGATTTACCTGCGCCCGAGGCGCCAACAATGGCCGTTGTCTTGCCCGCCTCGGCGGTAAAGCTCGCTCCGTCGAGCACCTTGGATTCACCATAGGAGAGATGTACGTCCTCAAGTCGGATTTCCGGTACACCAACCGGGGCGGGGACCGGCTTGGCAGGGGATTTGAGGGTCGGTTCGGATTCGATCAATTCTTTGATGCGTTCGATGCCGGAGGCGGCGACCTGCCACATGCCGGAAATGCCGCCCAGACGGCGCAGGGGTTCGAAGGCAAAGCCGATGGCGGTAAAGAAGCTCATGAACTGGCCGACGGTTTTTTCGCCAGAGATGATTTCTCCGCCGCCATAGATCAGCACAGCGAGGAAGCCGAGGCCGGCCATGACATCAACCAGCGCGGTGATGGTCGCCGAGCCAAATATGACGCGAATTTCAGAGTGGACATATTGGCGGGTGAGGTCGCGGAAATGGGTGGATTGATATTCTTCGAGCCGGTTCAGTTTGACCGGAATGATGCCGTGAAACACCTCGTCGAGGCGGGTTGCAAGTCGGGCACCGAAATCGCGGGCGTTACGGGCATAGCGGCGCACGAAGCGTTGCGCGATGACCGAGGGCAGGACAAGAACCGGCGTGCCGATCAGGGCCACAAGCGTCCAGCGCCAATCGACGCTTACGGCGACCCCCATCAGCACGATGAGAGAAATCGTGTCGCGCCCGGCACCGGTAATAAGCGCCGACCAGACGCCGTTGATGGATTGCACATCCGTTTGCACACGCTGGATCAGGTAGCCGGGGGGGTGTGTCTGGTGAAAGGTGCTGTCCTGACGCATGAGCCGCTCAAGCAGCATGGTGCGCACATCGGCGGCAGTATTCTGGGCGATATAGGTCAGGGTGACTTTCTGGATCATGCCAGAGACACCCCGGGTGATGAAGATCCCGAGGATGGTCAGGCCCACGGTCCAGAGCGCGGCAGTGCTTCCGGCAGAGAAGACGTTGTCGAACATCGGCTTCATCATGTAGCTCAGCGCGCCAAGCATGGAGCCTTCGACCGCCATGAAGACCATGGCTACGAGCAGGAGCCAGACATATTTGTGCAAGAAGGTCCGCCAGAGCCAGCGCATGAGGCCCTTTTCGGGCTGCTGGGACTTGGGTGTGTCGGTCTCGCTCACGGTGGTGGCTTCCCTTGTCATGGCGGCGGCATTGGGCCGTCCGGCGAGTTTGGCGCGCAGGAATACGTCTGTCCAGCCCGCGCCTTGCGCCGGGGATGCGTAATGCAATGGCAGGCGAGGGGCAAGGGGGCGCTTCTTGGTGTGGCAGAGATTGACCTTCTGACAGGAGGGTTTCAATGTCGCCCAAGTTTCAACGGAGTTTCCTACGATGTCCCTTGCCAATGGTCGTCCTTACCTTGCCATTCCCGGCCCTTCCGTCAGCCCCGAACGTGTCCTGCGCGCGATGCATCGCAGCGCCCCCAATATCTATGAGGGTGCGCTTGTTGAGATGACGCATGGGATCATTCCAGATCTCAAGCGCATTGCCGGGACCGAGCACAATGCCACGATCTATATTGGCAATGGTCACGCGGCCTGGGAGGCGGCACTTTCGAATGTGATCGCGCCGGGCGAGAAAGTCCTTGTGCCGGTGACGGGGCGGTTCGGATATGGCTGGGCCGAAATGGCCCAAGGGTTGGGAGCCGAGGTCGAGGTGATTGATTTCGGGGTGCGCACGGGCATGGATATGGGGCGGGTGGCCGAGGTTCTTGCCGCCGATAAGGCCCATGAAATCAAGGCAGTGATGGGCGTGCATGTGGATACGTCCAGTTCGATCCGCACCGATATGAACGCTTTGCGCGCGGCACTCGACGAAGCCGGGCATCCGGCGCTTTTGATGGCGGATTGTATTGCCTCGCTAGGCTGTGACCGGTTCGAGATGGACGCCTGGGGCGTTGATGTGATGGTCGCGGCGAGTCAGAAGGGGCTCATGGTGCCGCCGGGGCTTGGGTTTGTGTTTTTCAACGATAAGGCGGCGCAGAAACGCGCCGATATGCCGAGGGTGAGCCGTTATTGGGACTGGACCCCGAGGGCCAACCCGGAATTCTATTATCAGTTCTTCGGTGGCACCGCGCCAACGCATCATCTCTTCGGGCTGCGCGAGGCGCTCGACATGATTCATGAAGAGGGGCTTGAGGCGGTTTATGCCCGCCATAAGACCCTGGCCGAGGCCATCTGGGCGGCGGTCGAGACATGGGGGCAGGGCGGGCCGATTGAGCTTAATATTGCCGACCGCGCTATGCGCAGCCACGCGGTAACATCCCTGCGGATGGGGGCACCTTATGGGACGCAGTTACGACGCTGGACCGAAGCTGAGGCGGGGGTGACGCTTGGTATCGGGCTTGGCATGTCGAGCGAAGACGACCCCAAGGGCGATGGGTTCTTCCGCTTTGGTCATATGGGGCATGTGAATGCGCATATGGTGCTTGGTATGCTTGCCAGCGTGCAGGCGGGGATGAGCGCGATCGGGGTGCCCTACGGGCCGGGCGGGCTTGATGCGGCGACCGAGGTTATCGCGCGCGGCTAGGGGTGTGCCAAGGGGGTAAACCCCCTTGGCACCTTTGGCGAGATCAGGCGTTTGCCAGTTCTTTGCACCAGCTTTCCATGGCCGTGGTCGCAACTTCCATCGGCGGTTCCATGAAGGTGATATGGAAGTGATCCTGCATGTCGGCGACGCCAATAGAGCGCGGGCGCACGGCGAGGACATGCGGATTGGGAAGCTTCACACCAAAGCAGAAGATGATGTTTTTGGCGTCTTTGATGCTTCCGGCGACATCACCATCAATCGCGTTGGTATGCGAATAGTGATCGAAGGTGGCGATATAGGCGACCTTGGGGTGGGCGTCGATTTTCTCTTTCAGGGCGGCGAGGATTTCGTCAACCGAAGCGTAGGTGGTTTCGGTCTTGGCGATGGTTAGGTCAAAGACCGGGTAGCGTTCCATGAGGAGGGATTGTTTCATCGGAAAAGTCCTTTTCGGATAGGGGGCGGGCCCGCTGCTGCGGTTGCAAAATAGATGTATTCCGAATGCGGAATTTAACATGCGGCAGCTTGCCGCCCCGGCAGGATTTATCCGAGGTCGGCCAGCACCTTGGGCAACTCTTCAGCAAAAAGAGCAACGTCTTGCGGGCGACCACAGGAGACGCGGATACAGCGGTTTTGCGGTGCGACAAAGGGCATGCGCACGAAGATGCCGCGCGCCACAAGACCGTCGAGCACCGCCTTGGCAAACTCGGCATCACGACCACAGTCGATGGCAACGAAATTCGTAGCCGAGGGCAGGGCAGTTAGGCCGTTTGCGGCGGCGATGCGGGTGATTTCCTCGCGGGCCTCGGCGACATTGGCGATGGTTTGGGCGAGATAATCCTGATCTTCCAGTGCGGCGAGGGCTCCGGCCTGAGCAGCGCGGTTCATGCCGAAATGGTTGCGAATTTTGTCAAAGGACTGGATCAATTCACGTGCGCCCATGGCATAGCCGACACGCGCGCCCGCCATGCCGTAAGCCTTTGAAAAGGTGCGCATACGGATCACGCGCGGGTCGTCGATGTCGATCTCGGGGGCGGTGCCGTCAGGGGCGAAGTCGATATAGGCCTCATCCAAAAGGAGGAGCGTGCCTTCGGGAAGTGTCTCAAGCGCGGCGATGATATTGGCGCCCTGTGTCCAGGAGGCCATGGGATTGTCGGGGTTGGCGAAATAGACCAGTTTCGCGTCGACTTCGGCGGCCTTGGCGATCAAGGCGGGCAGGTCTTCGTGGTCGTCACGATAGGGAATTTTATGCAGCGTGCCGCCATAGCCGGCGACGTGATAGTTGAAGGTCGGGTAGGCGCCATCGGATGTCACCACTGCGTCTCCGGGACCGACGAGAAGGCGGACGAGGTAGCCCAGAAGCCCGTCAATCCCTTCACCTACAAGGATATTTTCCGGGGCGACGCCATGATGGTCGGCCAGCGCGTGACGCAGCTCGTAGCTGCTGGCGTCCGGGTATTTCCAAATCTCTTCAGCCTCGGCGCGCATGGCCGCGAGCGCTTTGGGGGATGGGCCAAAGACGTTTTCGTTGGCACCGAGGCGGGCACGGAAAGGGGTGCCGCGCAGGCGTTCCTGCACTTCGGGGCCGACGAAGGGCACGGTAGAGGGGAGGCTTGCGGCGAGCGGGGTGTAGCGAGGTCCAGTCATGAGCGGGAAAGTGGCGCAAGTGTCGGGCAAAGGCAAGGCGCGCTCTGCCCTCACGTCACGGTGGATTTCGTGGGGGCAGGAGGGCAGTCTTGCGAGGACCAGACCGGAGGAGCCAACATGTCCCGTGTATCGCTTGAGATCGAGAACCATATTGCCCGTGTGACGCTGACGCGGGGAGATAAGATGAATGCCCTTGATAGTGCGATGATCGACGCAATTATCGAGGCAGGCCAAAGCCTTATCGAACGCGATGATGTGCGGGCCGTGGTGTTGATGGGCGAAGGATCGGCATTCTGTGCGGGGCTGGATGTGGCGAGCTTTGCGGCGTTGGCGCAGCAGGATCCGGCGGAGGTTTTGATGCCGCGCGAGTATGGGGATACGAACCGGTTTCAGGAGGTTTGTATGGTCTGGCAGAAGATCCCGGTGCCGGTCATTGCGGCGCTGAAGGGGGTGTGTATTGGCGGGGGGCTACAGATCGCGATCGGGGCCGATATTCGGATTGCGGGGGCGGATACGCGGATGTCGGTGATGGAGATGAAGTGGGGGTTGGTGCCGGATATGGGGGGGATGGCGATCCTGCCCCGGTTACTACGTTCGGATGTTTTGAGAAAATTGACCTATACCAATGAGTTAGTCGACGCCGCGCAGGCCGAGGCCTGGGGGCTTGTCACAGAGATCAGCGATGATCCAGAGGCGCGGGCCATGGCTTTGGCGGAAGAGATCGCGGGCAAGAGCCCGTCGGCGATCCGGGCGGCCAAGCGATTGATTTCATATGCAGAATCCCATGCGCATGACACTTCTGCGGTGCTATTGGAAGAGAGCCGGGAGCAGGCGGATTTGATCGGGAAACCGCATCAGATGGAGGTTGTCATGGCCAACATGCAGAAGCGGGCGCCCGTCTTTAAATAGGTCTTCAAATAGGGGGAGGGGCCAGCCCCTCTTGGCCGCCAGAAGGCGGCCAATTCACCCCGGGATATTTTCGGCAAGAGGAAGAGTGTTAACGGCAAAACCCATGTCGGTATTACGTCGGTATTGCGTATGTATCGCGGTGGTGGGCAATCGTTAACGCACCGTTTCGTTAACGCAGGAATTTGCGATAGGCGTCGCGTTCCATCTCGTAGCGCATTTCGAGATCGGCAATCTTGGCCATGAGGGTTTTGCGCGTCTCGGGGTCGGTGCAGTCGTTATAGGCGCGGCGGGCCTCGTCCAGTTCGGCCTTGAGAGCAAATTCGCGCGGCACGACCCCGGCCTCGGCCATGATGCGATGCCCGGCGGCGATGGCGGGATCCTCAAAGGCGTGGCGGTCGGGCAGAGGTTTGCCTTCGCCCTCAAGATTGGAGAGCGTGCCCTCGGCCTGAGCCTTGAGGATCTGGCGTTCTATGAGGCGTCTGAGACCGGCTAGCATGGGGCCAGTCTATCAGCCGCGCATGGTTTTGCGACCCAAAAGGAAGGTGAGGAAGGTCAGCGCGCCGAAAATCGCCATGGTTTCGGGAATGGCGGTATGGGTGCGGTCAAAGATCATCGTGGCCAGAAGGGCCCCGCCCGCGCCAAAACCCATTTGCATCGCGCCCATGAGAGAGGCGGCAAAGCCGGGCATTTCGCCTGCGGGGTCCATGGCCAGCGCCACCGAGGTTGGCAGGACCATGCCGAAGCTCATCACGTAGAGGCAGATCACGCCCCAGAACAGCGGCAGGCCGGGGGTAATAAAGACCGTCGCGGCGGCGGCAAGGGAGGCCAGAGTCATCAACATCACGGCGATGGCGTTGACGCGGGCCACGGGCATACGGCCGAGCAGGGCGCGGATGCCGAGCGCACCGAAGGTATTGGCGAGCGCGGCAAGGGCAAAGAGCGAGCCGAAGGCCTGGGGCGAGACGTCATAGACGGTTTCGGTCAGCACGGCGCCAACCGAGAGCATGGCGGAATAGCCAGCGAAGGCAAAGCTTCCCATGAGCATGGGGAACACGAAGGCGCGCATGCCAAAGAGTTTGCGCGAGGCAGAGGCGACGAAGCGGAATGAGAAGCGATCCGGGCGGCGGGGGGCGTCGGTTTCCTTGAGCGCGAAGAGGGCATAGGCGAGGAAGACCAGCGACAGGAGGCCAAGGGCCCAGAAGATGGCGCGCCATTCGAACAGCACAAGCAGGCCCGAGCCGAGCACCGGGGCGATCAGCGTGGCGATGGTGACGATGGACATCAGGAGCGCGAGGAGGCGCGCGGCATCATTGCCAGTGCGTTCGTCGCGCACCATGGCGCGGGCGATGACCGGGGTGCCGCCCATGAGGCCCTGAAGCGCGCGCAGGGCGATCAGGGTTTCAAAGCTTGGGGCGAGGGCGCAGGCGATGCTTGCCACGGTAAAACCCGAGAGCGACAGGATCAGCGCGAGGCGGCGGCCATAGGCATCCGAGAACAGGCCCCAGAACAGCTGACCCACGGCGAAGGCGAGGAAATAGGCCCCGACGAGCATCGCGCCAAGCGCCTCGTCCACGCCGAAGTCGCGGGCGATGACGGCGGTGGCGGGCAGAACGATGTCGATCGAGATCGCGGTCAGGGCGGTGATGCCGCCGAGAAAGAGGATGCCATCGGGCCGGTCGAGGATGGATTTGCTCATGGAGATACCTTTGGGAGGCTGGCTATGGATGGCTTGCCATTTGTTGTCATGTTAACTTCTTTTGGGCCATTGGGGAAGGCGCAAAAGAAAACCCCCGCCCGAGGGATCGGACGGGGGTAGAATTTGAAGGGCGGGGCGTTTAGCCGAGTTCGGCGAGGCGCTCCAGCGCGGTTTTGAGCTTGGCCTCTTCCTCTTCGCGGGCGGCGAGGTTTTCGCGCGCTTCGACGACCACCTCTTCGGGGGCGGAGGCGACGAATTTCGGGTTGTTGAGGCGTCCGCGCAGGCCCCCGAGTTCCTTGGCGAGTTTGCCGAGGGTTCTTTCGAGCCGGGCCTTTTCCTCGTCGATGTCGATAATGTCGGCGAGCGGCAGGCCGAAGGTGCCGCCATCCACGGTCACGGTAATCGTGCCTTTGGGGAAGTCGGCGACGTCGGTCAGGCTATCGATGCGGGCGATCTTTTTGATCAGCGCCTCGTTGCGGGCCCATGCGCCTTTGCCGGCGTCGTCGAGTTCTGTGACGAGCATCGGGATTTTGAGGCCAGCGGGCACGTGCATTTGGGCGCGGGCCGAGCGGACGTTTTCGATCACCGAGATGACCCAGTTCATTTCGCGGTCGGCGTCGGCGTCAACGAGGTCGGCACCGTAGGTCGGCCAGTCGGCGTGCACGAGCATGCCGTCGCGTTTGGCGGTCACGTCCCAGAGTTCCTCGGTGATGAAGGGCATGATCGGGTGCAGCATGATGAGGCACTGATCCAGAACCCAGCCCATGGTGGCGCGGGTTTCGGCCTTGATCGCGTCATCCTCGGAGTTGAGGAGCGGCTTGGCGAATTCGACATACCAGTCGCAGACCTTGCCCCAGACAAAGGCATAGAGGCCAAGGGCGGCGTCGTTGAAGCGGAAGGCGTCGAAGGCGTCGTCCACGATGGCGCGGGTCTTGGCGGTTTCGCCGATGATCCATTTGTTGACGGTCGCAGTAGCGGCAGGGATGTCGGAGGAGGGGGCGCCGTTTGCGTAGACCTCGTTCATTTCGGCAAAGCGGACGGCGTTCCAGATTTTGGTGCCGAAGTTGCGGTAGCCGGCGATGCGTTGCATGTCGAGTTTGAGCACGCCACCAAGCGACGCCATGGCGGCGTTGGTGAAGCGCAGGGCATCGGCGCCGTATTCGTCGATGATTTCGAGCGGATCGACGACGTTGCCGGTCGATTTCGACATCTTCTTGCCCTTGGCGTCGCGCACGAGGCCGTGGAGATAGACGGTATCGAAGGGGATGTCGCCGGTCACGGCGAGCTGCATCATCATCATCCGGGCGACCCAGAAGAAGAGGATGTCCTGACCGGTGATGAGGGTCGAGGTCGGGAAGTATTTTTCGAGTTCCGGGGTTTGTTCCGGCCAGCCGAGCGTGCCGATGGGCCAGAGGCCGGAGGAGAACCACGTGTCGAGCACGTCCGGGTCACGCCAGACCGGGTAGGTCAGTTTGGTCGGGTCCTGCGTCGCCTCGTAGGTGGCGAGGCTTTCGGCGAGGGCCTGACGGGCGGCGGCGCGGTCTTCGACTTCGATCACGGTGGCGTGGTTGAGGGGCGTCGGAAGACCGGCGAGCACGTCGGCGAATTGCGCCGTCACCGCGTCGAAATCATGGGCGCAGTGGTGGCGTTCGTCGCCGCGCAGGAGGTGTTGTTCGGAGAGGAGACGGCCCATCTCGACGAGATCGAGGGCACCGTCGCCTTCATCATCCTTGAATCCTTCGGCGGAGAGGTCAAAGCCGTACCAGACGGGGATTTGGTGGCCCCACCAGAGCTGACGGCTGATGCACCAGGGTTCGATGTTTTCGAGCCAGTGATAATAGGTTTTCTCGCCCGATTCCGGCAGGATTTTCACCTTGCCATCGCGCACGGCGTCAAGGGCGGGGCCGACGACTTTTTCGGCGTCGACGAACCATTGGTCGGTCAGCATGGGTTCGATCACGACCTTGGAGCGGTCGCCGAAGGGCTGCATGATCGGTTTGTTTTCGACCATGGGGATGGTCACGGTGATCTCGTTGCCGTCCTCGTCCTTTTGGGCTTCGGTCGTCATCACGGCGAGGCCTTCGGAGGTGATCTGATCCACGACGATCTTGCGGGCCTCGAAACGGTCGAGGCCGCGGATGTCGTCGGGGACGAGGTTGATGGCGTCGACCTCGTTCTCGGTAAAGGGGGTGCCTTTGGCGAAGCTCTGGGCCTTGGCGGCCTCGTCGGCGTAGGGCGCACCGTCGGCGCGCATGTGGCCTTTGGTGTCCATCAGGCGATACATCGGGATGCCGCCACGTTTGGCGACCTGATAGTCGTTGAAGTCGTGCGCGCCAGTGATCTTGACGGCACCCGAGCCAAAGTCTTTGTCAGGGTATTCGTCGGTGATGATCGGGATCAGGCGGCGGTGTTCCTTGGGGCCGACAGGAATTTCGACCAGCTTGCCCACAATGGGGGCGTAGCGTTCATCGGACGGATGTACGGCCACAGCGCCGTCGCCCAGCATGGTTTCGGGGCGGGTCGTGGCGATGGAGATGTAATCGCGCTCTTCTTCGAGCACGACGTTCCCGTCCTCGTCTTTTTCGACATAGGTATAGGTTGCGCCACCGGCGAGCGGGTATTTGAAGTGCCACATGTGGCCCGCGACTTCGATGTTTTCGACTTCGAGGTCGGAAATTGCGGTTTCAAAATGCGGATCCCAGTTCACGAGGCGTTTGCCGCGATAGATCAGACCCTTGTTATACATGTCTTCAAAGACCTTGAGCACGGCATCATGGAAATTGCCGTGGCTTTCGGACTCGGGCGCGCCGGGGGCGCCGGACATGGTAAAGGCGGTGCGATCCCAATCACAGGAGGCGCCGAGGCGTTTGAGCTGATTGACGATGGTGCCGCCGGATTGCTCTTTCCATTCCCAGACTTTTTCGAGGAATTTCTCGCGGCCGAGCTCGGTGCGCGAGGGCTGTTGGTCCTGAGCGAGCTTGCGCTCGACCACCATCTGGGTCGCGATGCCGGCATGGTCGGTGCCGGGCTGCCAGAGGGTGTCATAGCCCTGCATGCGTTTCCAACGCATCAGGATGTCCTGAAGCGTGTTATTGAAGGCATGGCCCATATGCAGGACGCCGGTGACGTTGGGGGGCGGGATCATGATGCAATAGGTGCTTGCGCCGGGCTTTGCATTCGCGCCCGCCGTGAAACAGCCCGCCTTTTCCCAAGCCGCATAGAGGCGGCCTTCGGCTTCGGCTGCGTTGAAGGTCTTTTCCATCGCCATTTTTCTTGATCCTGCTTGATCCTAGAGTTGGTCCTCCATTAGCGAATGGGGCGGGTGAGGGAAAGGCTGGGGGGTGATTTTCTTGACCTTGGGCACCGTTTCGCCAGAGGATCGCGGCAAGGAGAACAATCATGACAGCAGTCACCACATGGCAAAGCGGGCCAATCGGAGAGGGCGCGGGGTTTTACTGGCGTCACTATGACCTTGCCGAAGAGGCGGCGCGGGGGGCGCTTGAGGCAGAGGGGCTTGAGCCGTTGGTTTACGGCGCGTTGACGGCACCGGAGACACGGCCACGCTGTGCGGCGCATGGGGACGGGCTTTTGATCAACTTGCGAGGTGTGAACCTCAACCCCGGCGCGGAGCCGGAGGATATGGTGTCGCTGCGCCTTTGGGTGACGGGGGCGGGGGTGATCTCGGCACAGATGCGGCGTTTGCGGGCGCTGGGCGATGTGCGTGAAGGACTGGAGCGTGGGGCCGTGCCGGATGGCCCGGCGGAGCTTGTGGCGCGGATCGCCCTGCGGCTTGCGGATCGGGCCGAGCCGGTGGTGGCCGATCTCAACGAGGCGATTGACGGGCTTGAAGAGGAGATGGAGGACGGGCGCGGGCGGGTGACGCGCGCCGAGCTTTCGCAACTGCGCCGCCGGGCGGTGCAGCTTCGGCGCTATTTCTTTCCGCAGCGCGATGCGCTCAGCACGTTTGAGATCGAGGATGCAAGCTGGATCAGGCCGCATGATCGTTTGCGCCTTCGCGAGGCGACAGAGCGGGTTACGCGGCTTGGCGAGGAATTGGATGCGATCCGGGATCGAGCGCAGCTTGTGCAGGAACAGATCATGGATGCGCGCGCCGAGCGGATGAACCGGCAGATGTTGGTTCTATCGGTGGCGGCGGCGTTGTTCCTGCCGCTTGGCCTTATTACCGGGTTGTTGGGCGTCAATGTTGCGGGGATACCGGGGACCGAGACGCCTTGGGCGTTTTGGGCGGTCTGCGCGATTTTGGGGTTGGTGGCTGCGGGGCAGCTCTGGGCGTTTTGGTGGATCGGGTTGATCGGGCGGCGCAGGGATTAGGCGCGGCGGCGGTCCAGTTTTGTCGCGAGGTGGATGAGGCTCTCGGAACTGCGCACGCCGCGGGTTTCGCCGATACGGTCAAGCGTTTCGTCGAGTTCCGCTGTGCTCTCGGCGGCGAGTTCAACGATGAGATCGACGCGCCCCGAAGAGGTATGCACGGTTTCCACGGCGGGCAGGGTTTTTAGCTTTTGCAGGACCGAGGGGCCGCTTCTGAGCTCGATAGACAGAAGGGCGGTAGCGCGGATGCGGGGGCGGGCGACCTCGCCAAGGCGCAGCGTGTAGCCCGCGATGGCACCGCTTGTTTCAAGGCGGTCAAGGCGGGCCTGCACTGTGGTGCGCGCAAGGCCCAAGCGACGCGCCAGAAGGGCAATCGGCATCCGGGCGTTTTCCGACAGGAGGGACAGGAGCGCGCGGTCTGTATCGTCAAGTTGCATGATTTAATCGTCAATCTGCCATGATTTTCCTACAAAATAGCGGAAGTGACACGTGAAATCGACCGAAATTCGCTTCACCGTTTAAGGAAACAGGATTGAGGTAGGTTATGCGCAACGATACGGCCATCTGGCCCAGCCCCGAGAGTTATGTCACCCGTATGCAGCCGGATCATCCGGTGCTTTGTTTCGCGCCCGATGTGCTTCAGGCGGTGGCGCGGCGGTTTATTGATGGGTTTGCGGGGCTTGTGACCTATGCGGTCAAGGCCAATGACGATCCGGCGGTTTTGGCCAATCTCGCGGCGGCGGGGATCAGGGCGTTTGACGTGGCGTCGCCCGCCGAGATGGCGCGGGTGCGGGCGGTGAAGGGCGATGCAGTCCTGCATTATCATAACCCGGTGCGCTCGGTCGAAGAGATCGCGGCGGGGGTCGTGCACGGGGTGCAGAGTTGGTCGGTGGACTGTGCGCAGGAGTTGGCCAAGCTGGCGGATGTGCCGCGCGAGGGCGTTGAGATCGCGGTGCGGCTGCGGTTGCCTGTGAAGGGGGCGGCTTATGATTTTGGTGGCAAGTTCGGGGCCGATCCGGAGGGGGCGGTGGCCCTGTTGCGGCAGGTGGTGGAGATGGGGTTTGTGCCGTCTTTGACCTTCCACCCGGGCACGCAATGCGCCGATCCGGAGGCTTGGGCCGTTTATATCGAGGCGGCGGCGGATGTGGCGCGCCGCGCAGGTGTGCGTTTGGCGCGGTTGAATGTTGGCGGCGGGTTTGCCGCGCACCGTGCGGGTGTTGCGCCGGACCTTGAGGCGATTTTTGACCGTATTGCAGAGGCGGCAGAGGTCTTTGGCCCCGACCGCCCGGCGCTTGTCTGTGAGCCGGGGCGGGCGATGGTCTCGGAGGCGGTGACAGCGGTACTGCGCGTCAAGGCGCTGCGGTCCGGTGGGGCGGTGTTTCTCAATGACGGGATTTACGGCGCGTTGGCGGAATGGCGCGATATTGGCGCGCCGGGGCGGTTCCGGGTGATGTCACCCGAGGGGCAATTGCGGCAGGGCGCGATGCGCGAACGGGTGGTGTTCGGGCCGACCTGTGACTCTCTCGACCGGTTGCCGGAGGCGCTTGCCCTGCCGGAGGACATGGCGGAGGGGGATTACCTCTTGGTGCCCGGCATGGGGGCCTATACGGCGGCGATCACCACCGGGTTCAACGGCTATGGGCGTCACGAGGTGGTGACCGTGGCGGGCGGCTGAGATCACCATGTTTTGCACGCGCCTCGTCTTGTGAGGCGGGGGGCGGCCCTCCTATATTGACCCTTAGGGGATCATAAAGCCCCTGAAGGAGGTCTTGAGATGCGGCTTGGGTCGCTTGGCAGACGGATGCTCGGATGGCTCGGTAAGGCGTTGCGCGCCGAGCATAGCCCGGCTGTTGCCCGTCGTGGCCCGCAAACCCATGTCATCATCCTTGACGGCACCATGTCGACGCTTGAACCCGGCCACGAGACCAATGCCGGGCAGACCTATCGCCTGTTGCAGGAGATGGGGAGCGCGGTGTCGCTCTATTACGAGGCGGGGGTGCAGTGGCCAAGCTGGCGGGCGACGCTGGATGTCATCATGGGGCGCGGCCTTGATGGGCAGATTCGGCGCGCCTATGGGTTTTTAGCGTCGCGTTACCGGCCCGGAGATCGCATCTTTCTCATGGGATATTCGCGAGGGGCGTTTGCGGTGCGCTCGCTGGCGGGGATCATCGACGAGGTGGGGCTTTTGCGGAGCGCCTGCGCGACCGAGCGCAATGTGCGGCAGGCCTATCGCCTCTATGAGATGAACCCGGAAGGTGCGGCGGCGCAGGCCTTTGCTACGGCCCATTGCCACGGCGCGGTAGAGATCGAGATGGTCGGCGTCTGGGACACGGTTAAGGCGTTGGGCCTGCGATTGCCGGTGTTGTGGCGGCTCACCGAGGCGCGCCATGCGTTTCACAGCGCGGCGCTTGGGCCGAGCATCCGACATGGGTTTCACGCGCTGGCGCTTGATGAAACACGAGAGGTTTTCGCGCCGGTCTTGTGGTCCTGCCCCGAGGATTGGCCGGGACGGGCAGAGCAGGTTTGGTTCCGAGGCGGGCATGGGGATGTCGGTGGCCAGTTGGGCGGGGATGAAACCGCGCGCCCCTTGGCCAATATCCCGCTGGTCTGGATGTTGGAGCGGGCGGAAAGCTGCGGCCTGCCGCTTCCCGAAGGCTGGCGTGGGCGCTTTGCCTGCGACGCCGAAGCGCCGATGGTGGGCACGTGGCAGGGGTGGGGCAAGATGTTCCTTCTGCGTCGGAAACGTGTGGTGGGTGAAGACCCTTCCGAAAGCATTCACCCAAGCGCGGCAGCCTCGCTTGATCCGGGGCGCGCAGAGGGGCTGCGTTTCGCCGAGTGATCCCCGTCGCACAAAAGATTTGAGGCCTCCGGCGGGAGTATTTGCCTCAGAGAAGAAGACAGGGCGCGGGCCTTTGTATTCCTCTTGCCAAAAATATCCCGGGGGTCTGGGGGCAGCGCCCCCAGCCACGCCCAACGCTTTGAGGACGCAGCTTTGCTGCGTTTCAAAGGGGCGGGAGTGCGCCTTTAGTCGTGGAAGGTGGTGAAGTCGGCGAGCGCGGCGCGGTCGGTGCGGAAGGCGTTGGCGGGGTGGTCCGTGTCTTCATAGCCAAAGGAGATCGCGGCGAGGATTTGCTCTTCTTCGGGGATGGCGAAATGGGCGCGCACTGTGTCGGCGTAAAAGGCGATGGCGGCCTGGGGGATGGTGGCGATGCCCTGAGATTCCGCGGAGAGGCAGAAGGCGGTGATGAAACCGCCGCAATCGAGCGCGCCATAGGGGCCAAGCTCGCCCGCCGTGGTGATGAGGGCGACATGCGGCGCGCCGAAGAAGGCGTAGTTTTCGCGCATCTGGTCGATGCGGCCTTGTTTGTCGCCGCGTTCGATGCCGACGGCTTGATAGAGTTGCAGCCCGCAGGTCTGACGACGATCTTTGCGGGGGCCCGTGTAGCCTTCGGGGAAGGGGAGATCGGGGGCGGGGTGTTCGGTGTCAAAGGCCTTGAGCATGACAGTGCGGAAGGCCTCGGTCGCGTCGCCTGAGGTCAGGTGGACTTTCCACGGCTGGGCATTGCACCAGGAGGGCACACGCCCTGCATCGCGCAGGATGGTTTCGATCACGTCTTGCGGCACCGCATCGGGGCGGAAGCCGCGGCAGGAGTGGCGCGAGGCAAGGAGGTCTTGCAGGGTTTGGTGTTGGGTCATGTCTGTCATTGGTTCTGAGCGATGAGATAGCCGATGCCGGCGGCGACGAGCGCGCCGAGGATCACGGCGAAGGTGATTTTCCAGGCCGACCAGGGGCGTTCGCCCTGCACGCGGCCGGTTTGGCCGTTGACGACGAAACGATAGGTTTTGCCTCGGTATTTATAGGCGGCGAGCCAGACCGGCAGCAGGATATGTTTGAAGGTCACATCCGAAACGGCGGTGTCGATGCGGTGGATTTGCTGGCGGTCGCCGCCGATATCGAAGCGCACGTCGCGTTCGATCTGGCGGTCCATGAGGGCGCGGGCCTCGGCGTAGCCTTCGTCGAGTTCCACCGTGTAGGCCTCGGCGCGGAAGCCGGCGAGGTATTCGGGGCTATAGGGGGCGAGTTCGGTCAGGTCCCACGGCTGTAGTGCATCGGTATAGCGTTTGGGCAGGGCGCGGGAGGCGAGGACGAGCACATCATCGAAGAAGCGCGCGGTGCGGCCCGAGGCCGGGGTCCAGCGGATTTTCTGCACCTGGCGTTGTTGGGGTTTGCCATCGACCATGACGGTGCGGGTCACGTAGTAGATCGTGCCGCGCTGGCCCGAGTAGCGCGATTTTGTGTCGGCGTCATAGGTCCAGTAGGGGGTATAGATACCCTGCATCTTGCGGCCCTTGCGGGCGTAGTCCTTGAGGCCATTGGGCGCGAACCAGAGCCGCCCGAGCCAGTCATTCATGGCGTTATGGGCGGCGCGTTCGCTCCATGAAAAGGGCAGGACGGCGCGGGGTTTGATATGCCGGTTGGTGCCGGTGTCGGCGACCACGGGCGTGGCGCAGAAGGGGCATTCGACCGAGTGAGTTGCCGGGTCGAATTCCACCGAGGCGCCGCAATTGGGGCAGGAGGCGGTGCGGGTTTCCTCGATCTCCTGTGCGGGGAGTTGATCGTTGAGGGCGGCGCGGAAGTCCAGTTCGCGGATGCTCTTGCCGGTTTCATGGAAGGCGATCGTATGGCCGCAATGGTCACAGGTGAGCGTCCCCTTGTCGGGGTCGAAGCGGTAGTCGGCACCGCATTGTTCACAGGGAAAGCGATGGGTTTCCTCGGGCGTGGGCGGCGGCGGTGGGATGTCGGACATTTGGATTTCATGCCTCCGGCGGGAGTATTTGCACAGAGAAGAAGCCAGTCGGGGCAGAAGTGCAAGGGGCGGGATGCCCCTTGCAAGACGTTTGGATCAGGCGCCCGGCGGGGGCGGGGGCAGGATGGTGAAGAGCTGGGCCAGTTCGGCCACGTCTTCGGCGCGTTTCCAGCCGTCCTGACCCGGGGTCCAGACATAGGTTTCGCGGGTGAGGGTGCCATCGGTGCTCATGCGGCCCAGAGCAGCCTTGGAGAAGGGGCCTTTGGTCGCGCCGTTTTCGGCGATGTGCCAGACATGTTCGACCGGGGGTGGCGGCGGGGGGACCGCGGCGGCGGAGGCTTGCGGAGCAGGGCGGGCACCCCATGGGCCTTGATTTGCCATCTGTTGGGCCATGGCCATGCCGACACCCATGCCCATGCCAGCGCCCATGCCGGAATTGGGGGTGGCGGCGGCGGCGGTCATGGCTTCGGCGGCGGAGAATTGGGTATATTTGCCAAGGTCTCCGACGACGCCCATGGAGGTGCGTTTGTCCATCGCTTCCTCAACTGCGGGGGGCAGGGAGATGTTTTCGATGTAAAGCTCGGGCATGGAGAGGCCGTATTCGGCCAGCGTGCCGGAGATTTCGGCGGCGACGAGTTTGCCGAGGTCGGCGGTGTTGGCGGCCATGTCGAGGACCGGGATGCCCGAAGAGGCGATCACGCGGGAGAATTCCTGCACGATGATGTTGCGGATCTGATAGGAGATTTCGTCCATGGTGAATTCGCCATCAGTGCCGACGATCTCTGTCAGGAAGCGGGCCGGGTCGGTGACGCGGATGGCGTAGGTGCCATAGGCGCGCAGGCGCACGGGGCCGAATTCGGGGTCGCGGCAGATAATCGGGTTCTTGGTGCCCCATTTCAGATCGGCAAAGCGCGTCGTGTTGACGTAGTAGATTTCCGATTTAAAGGGCGATTTGAATCCGTGGTCCCAGTGATTGAGCGTCGTCAGGATCGGCATGTTGTTGGTCTCAAGCATGTAGAGACCGGGGGTGAAGACATCGGCGAGCTGGCCCTCGTGGACGAAGACGGCGGATTGACCTTCGCGCACCGTCAGTTTGGCGCCGTATTTGATTTCATGGCCTTCGCGCTCAAAGCGCCAAACCATGGTATCGCGCGTGTCGTCGACCCAGTGGATGACGTCGATGAATTCACCGGTGAGAAAGTCGAAGATACCCATGGAAAGTGCTCCTTTGAGGGTCAGTAATAGCGGCCCGCCAG
>JAAEZB010000042.1 GCA_018223085.1 Paracoccaceae bacterium | reverse complement strand
AGCTTCATCAGGTTCTCATACCCGGTCTCATTCTGCGCCAAAAGGACGATCGGCGCCGGGCGCGCAACCTGCCCGCGCCCATTGGGCACCTCATCCTCGGGCGGCGCCACATCCACCTGACAGCCAATAATCGGCTGCACCCCGGCCCCGCTCGCCGTAACCGAAAACTCCAACGCCGCAAAAAGGCTGTTGGTGTCGGTGATCGCCACCGCTGGCATGCCCATATCGGCACACATGCCGGGAAGTTTCTTAACCCGAACCGCCCCCTCAAGAAGCGAATATTCGGTATGCACGCGGAGATGGATGAATCGGGGTTGGCTTGTCATCCGACCAAGCTACCCGAGCCCACGCGCCTTTGGAATGGCCCAAACGCTCGCCTGCTTCCTCTTGCCTGAAATATCCCGGGGTGAGCGTTGCTTTCACCCGAAAGCAACGTGAGGGGCTGGCCCCTCTCTGCGACCATCAATGGCGCAAATGATAAGCGTTGATCTCTCCGCGCCAATAGCCTTCATAGCCATCAGGATAGACATACCCGACCTCGCCTCGCGCCGGGATACGCCGCCCTCCGATCCAACGATATTCCGAAAACACCCCACGCCAGTCGCGCAAACGTTTCTCGCCATCGGGATCACGCACGGGCCGCTCCTTGGCCGTCATCTCGACAATATCCCCGGCCTTATCGAACCGAAACGTCACCGCCACCTCGCCAAAGCTGACCCGCACAAGGCGGTCCTCCAACTGGTTCCAGACCAACGCGCCATTTTCCAAAATCGCATCGGGTGCCCAGGGCAGCTCCGCGAGATAACGCATCGCCTCGCCCCGGTCGATATCCTCGCCTTTGGCCCGCACCACCGAAATCGCCCCCAGAAGGTTCACCCAAAGCCGCCCCTCGCCCCAGACATAGGCATCCAGCACCAGAACTTTCGCCAACGGCCCCCAGAGCTGCTGCCCCGCCTTCCACACGAACCCCGGTTCACGCACGCATATCCATTCCCACGCCCAGAGTTTCTGCCACGCCCCGCGCCGCTCAAGCCGCATCTCGACCGCCTGACCAAGCTCAACCCGGCGCACCCTCGGGCCACGCCCGGCCCCGTTGCGCCGGGCAAAATCGCGCACAATCCTCGGTAAAATATGGTCCTGCGGCGCACCCTCAGCCTTGCTCATCTCGCCCGCAGCCCAATTCGAAGCGCGCTCGAACAAGAGCCGCCCGCCGACAAGCACCACGGCAATTACGAGCAACAAAACAAGGGCTATCACGCCACCCCAGAAGATCATTGAAACACCTTCAGGTTTTCCAAAATAATGCCAAACCGGCAACCCATTGAAACTTAACGCTTTTAAGAAATTCAAACAACGCTAAATTTTTAACCATCTGCCCACACTACAGGCGCTTTCCGCCAAGTTTCCCTTGCCGAATCCGACCCCGCCTTCCTAGTGTGGCTCGGTACTAAAAACAGGTCGCCGAAAAACGGCAGCGCTCACGCGGGGAAAAACATATGACGGGAACTTTGCTGAGCATCCGTGGCCTGACCAAGGCCTATCCCGGTGTGGTGGCAAATGATTCCGTCTCCTTTGATATCCAAGAAGGCGAAGTCCACGCGCTCCTTGGCGAAAACGGTGCCGGCAAATCGACCCTGGTCAAAATGATCTACGGCCTCGTCAAACCCGATAGCGGCACCATGACCTGGCAAGGCGATCCCTTTGCCCCGCCCGAACCGCGCGCCGCCCGCGCCACCGGCGTCGCCATGGTGTTTCAGCACTTCTCGCTTTTCGATGCGCTGAACGTGGCCGAAAATGTTGCCCTCGGCATGGAAAACCCGCCCCCTATGCGCGACCTTGCTACTAAAATCCGCTCGGTCTCGGAAAACTACGGCCTACCCCTCGATCCCGATCGCACCGTGGGCGACCTCTCTGCTGGCGAACGCCAGCGGGTCGAGATCATCCGCTGCCTGCTTCAAGACCCCAAGCTCCTCATCATGGACGAGCCAACCTCGGTTCTGACCCCGCAAGAGGTCGAGATTCTGTTCAAAACCCTGAACAAGCTCAAATCCGAAGGCACCGCGATCCTCTACATCTCGCACAAACTCGAAGAAATCCGCGCACTCTGCGATCACGCCACGATCCTGCGTCTGGGCAAGAATGTCGGCACCTGTATCCCCGCCGAGACCACAGCCCGCGACATGGCCGAGATGATGGTCGGCGACACGCTCCACACCCCAACCCGAAGCGCCAAGGACGGCGGTGCGCCTGTGCTTGAGGTCAGGGACCTGTCGCTCGCCTCCGCCAATCCCTTCGGCACACGCCTCAAGAACATTACCTTTACCGTCCACGCGGGCGAAATCCTCGGCCTCGGCGGCGTCGCCGGCAACGGTCAGGACGAACTCCTCGCTGCACTCTCAGGCGAAGCCCGCTCCGGCAGCGATACGATCACCGTCAAGGATGCCCCCGTCGGCCATCTCGGCCCCAACGAACGCCGCGCCCTTGGCATCCTCGCTGCGCCCGAAGAACGGCTCGGCCATGCCGCCGCGCCCGACATGAGCCTGAGCGAAAACGCCCTGCTGACCGGGGCCATCCGTGAAAATCTGACGAAAAACGGCTTTGTCGACTGGGCTTCGACGACCTCCTTCGCCGAGCGCATAATCTCTGCCTTCGACGTGCGCACCCCCGGCCCTGCCAGCGCCGCGCGCTCGCTTTCGGGCGGCAACCTGCAAAAATTCGTCATCGGCCGCGAAGTGCTTCAGAACCCGCAGGTTCTCATCGTGAACCAACCGACATGGGGCGTCGATGCCGCTGCCGCCGCCGCGATCCGCCAATCTCTCCTCGATCTCGCCGCCGAAGGCGCGGCCATCGTGGTCATCTCTCAGGATCTCGATGAACTCATGGAAATCTCCGACCATTTCGGTGCCCTGAACGAGGGTCGCCTCTCCGACATCCGCCCCGCCATCGGCCTGAGTATCGACGAAATCGGCCTGATGATGGGCGGCGCCGACGCCTCAGAAGGAGCCGCGGCATGATCGCTCTGGAAAAACGCCCCGAACCCTCGCGCCTGCTCGCGATGGGCACGCCGCTCATTGCCGTGATCGTGACCATGATCGCCGGTGGCCTTCTCTTTGCCGCACTCGGCAAAAACCCGTTCGAGGCCATCCGCACCATCTTCTGGGATCCGCTCTTTGGCGAATATGCCTTCTACTACCGACCTCAGCTTCTGGTGAAAGGCGCGCCGCTGGTGCTGATCGCTATCGGCCTGTCGCTCGGCTTTCGCGCCGGGATATGGAATATCGGTGCCGAAGGGCAATACACCATGGGCGCGATCTGTGGGGCCGGAGTCGGCCTTGCCTTCTATCCGTCTGAAAGCGTCCTGATCTTCCCGGCCATGGTCATCGCGGGCGCCCTTGGCGGCTGGGCCTGGGCCATGATCCCCGCCCTTCTCAAGGTCAAATTCGGCACCAATGAAATCCTTGTCTCGCTGATGCTTGTCTATGTCGCCGAACAGCTGCTCGCCTCTATGTCACTCGGCCTGCTGAAAAACCCGCAAGGCTTTGGCTTTCCCGGCTCGCGCAACATTGCCGAATGGGACGCCGCCACAAGCTGGATCGCACAGGATTACGGCATGCACTGGGGCGTCGTCGCCGCGATGATCGCCGTCATCATGGCCTATGTACTTCTGAACCGGCACATTCTCGGCTTTAACATCCGCCTCACCGGCGAAGCCCCCCGCGCCGCACGTTTTGCAGGCGTGAAACCGGCCCGCCTGATCCTGTTCTGCCTTGGCATGTCCGGCATGCTCGCCGGTCTCGCTGGCCTCTTTGAGGTCGCGGGCCCCTCCGGTCAGGTTAGCATCGACTTCAATGTCGGCTATGGCTTTACCGCCATCATCGTGGCCTTCCTTGGCCGCCTGCACCCGGTCGGCATCCTCCTTGCAGGCCTCCTCATGGCGCTAACCTATATCGGCGGCGACATCGCGGAATCCCAAATGGGCCTCCCCGCCGCCGCCATTCAGGTCTTTCAGGGCATGCTCCTGTTCTTCCTGCTGGCGCTCGACCTTCTGACCAACTACCGCGTCAAATTCGCTGTGAAGGGGGCCGCATAATGGATCTCTCAGCTATCAACCCCGTCCTCCTCATCGCCTCCCTCATGGTCGCCGCAACGCCGCTTCTTCTGGCCGCGATCGGGGAGCTCATCGTCGAGAAATCCGGCGTTCTCAATCTCGGCGTCGAAGGCATGATGATCACTGGCGCCATCGCGGGCTTTGCCGTCTCTGTCGAAACCGGCTCGCCCTATGTCGGCGTGCTCGCGGCTGCCTTTGCCGGGGCCGCGCTCTCCCTGCTCTTTGCCTTCCTGACCCAATTCGCTCTTGCCAATCAGGTCGCCTCCGGCCTCGCCCTGACCCTCTTTGGCCTCGGCCTCTCGGCACTCATGGGCCAAGGCTATGTCGGTGTCCGCCCGCCCGAAATGGCCCGGCTCGACATGCCCGTGCTCTCGGACCTGCCCGTGGTCGGCCCGATCCTCTTTAGCCACGACCCGATCCTTTATTTCGGCATCGCCCTGACAGCGGGTGTCTGGGCTTTCCTCAAATTTACTCGTGGCGGCCTCATCCTGCGCGCCGTCGGCGAAAACCACGACGCGGCCCATGCCCTTGGCTATAACGTGATGCGGGTGCGTGTCCTTGCGATCCTCTTCGGCGGCGCCTGCGCCGGTGTGGGCGGGGCCTACATCTCGCTCATCCGCGTGCCGCAATGGACCGAAGGCATGACCGCCGGCATCGGCTGGATCGCCCTCGCTCTCGTCGTGTTCGCTAGCTGGAAACCCTGGCGCGCACTCCTGGGTGCCTATCTCTTTGGCGGCATCAACGTGCTGCAACTCAACCTTCAGGCCGCTGGCGTTGCCATCCCGGTCGAATACTTGGCAATGTCGCCATATCTGATAACCATTCTCGTGCTGGTTATCATGTCGGCCGACAAGAGCGGCGCACCCGCTTCTCTCGGCCGCAGCTTCCACGCCTCGCAATAACGCGCGGCATCGTTTGACTACCAACAGGGGGATATCCCGTATGAAACTGACCAAACTCCTGACAAGCGCCGCTGTCGCGCTGGGCCTGGCGACCACCGCCATGGCCGAAGACAAAACCAAGGTGGGCTTTGTCTATGTCGGCCCCGTCGGCGACGGCGGCTGGACCTATGAACACAACAAAGGCCGCCTCGCCGTCGAAGAAGCCTTCGGCGACAAGGTTGAAACCGTGTTCGTTGAATCCGTGCCCGAAGGCCCGGATTCCGAGCGCGTGATGACCCAGATGGCCCTCAACGGCGCTGACCTGATCTTCACCACCTCCTTTGGCTACATGGATCCGACGATCAACGTCGCCAAGAAGTTCCCGAACGTGAAATTCGAGCACGCCACCGGCTACAAACAGGCCGAAAACGTCTCGGTCTACTCGGCCCGCTTCTACGAAGGCCGCGCTGTTCAGGGCCACATCGCCGGCAAGATGACCAAATCCAACATCATCGGCTATATCGGCTCCTACCCGATCCCCGAAGTGATCCGCGGCATCAACTCTGCCTTCATTCACGCCAAGAAGGTGAACCCGGATGTCCAGTTCAAGATCGTCTGGGCCTATACCTGGTTTGATCCGGCCAAAGAGGCCGACGCCGCCAAGGTTCTGATCGAACAAGGCGCCGACGTGATCCTCCAGCACACCGACTCCACCGCACCGCAAGCCGCCGCTCAAGCCGCTGGCAACGTGGTGACCTTCGGTCAGGCCTCTGACATGGGCGAATACGCTCCCTTCCCGCGCGTCTCCTCGATCATCGACGACTGGGGCCCCTACTACGTCGCGCGCACCAAGGCCGTGATGGATGGCACCTGGACAAGCGTGAATACCTGGGACGGTATCGGCGCTGGCATGGTCGGCATTGGCGAGATTTCCGACGCCGTGCCTGCTGACGTGAAGGCCGAAGCCCTCGCACTCAAAGACGCGCTGGCCGACGGTTCCTACCACGCCTTCACCGGCCCGATTAACAAACAGGACGGCTCGGCATGGCTCGCAGAAGGCGAAACCGCTGATGACGGCACCCTGGCTGGCATGAACTTCTACGTCGAAGGCATCACCGGCGACATCCCACAATAAGCGGTTCGCACCTTAGAAATAATAGAAAGGCCCGCCAATTTCGGCGGGCCTTTCTTTATTCTTGAATAATATAAAATCGGGTGACATATTCAACGCAGGATTGTTTGCGTATTTTTCAAATACAGAAACAAAAACCATTTTAAAAAAGACGGAAAATCCTGATGAAACGTTATGCCGCCATTCTTCTCGCCCTCGGCTTTGCAACCCAATCTCACGCGGAACAGGGATGGGAATGCACGATGGAAAAACAATCCTCACTTACTCCGGGCGCGGTCCAAAATATCATCTATTTTCTGCCCGATATTCAGAATGGGGAAGTATATGTCGTCGACCCATTGATCGTGCATCTCGGCCACGAATATGTCACGGCAGAGATCACTTCAAACACCGAGGAACGCCTGAATTTCCATTGGTCAGTCGGCGACGTCCGGACGACGGATATCGGCACCGGTGAAGGGGCGCCGCAAAAGTGGTATTACAAAGCTGTATTTATCCGGAAAAACAACAACCTCGCCGTGCGAAGCGTTTCAGGCGGTGAAACATATACCCCTCGCCGCGGCGTATGCAAAAAAACCTAAGCGCAGGCAGCGATATAAATTGACAAAAAGGCCCGCGAGAACCGCAGGCCTTTTTCGTTTTGTACAAGACCTTACTTGGTCTTGCAGGTATTGACCCCGATGATCGAATAAAGCGGGCAATTCCCCATGAGCGCTGTGGCAAGCGGAATAATCCCGATCAGGCCCCACATGGTCTTGGGCCCAACGAACACAAGCGCCAGAAGCACGATGCCGACGATAATGCGCAGGGCGCGGTCAATGCTGCCTACATTGCGAGTCATGATGATTCTCCTTCTAAGAATAACTGCCCCATCATAACACCAAACCGCCCCGCATGCTCGGTGACACTGTCACCAATCGGTCTCGGCAATCCGCCGAAGTCCCGCAAGGTCAAGCAATCGCAACTCCCCCCGCCCCTGCGAAACCATGCCCTTCTGCGCAAATTCCCCCAAACGACGCGAGACAAAAGCCCGCCCCGAGGCTGTCTCGGCGGCCAATTCCCCATGCGTCGCACGCACCATCCCCGCCTCATCACAAAGCCGAAGCAATACCCGCGCAAGCCGCGTATCAAACCCGGTAAGCGCAACCTCCTCCACAAGGCGCTGATAATCGCCAAAGCGCTGCGCCACCGCGGCAAAGACCTCGCTGCGAAAGGCCTCATCCTCCTGCATGAGACGCCAAAATACCGCCTTGGGGATCATCTCGCCCTGAAGGTTGGCCTCGACGACGCCTTCCGCGCCATATTGCCTGCCCTCCACAAGACAGGAAAACGTCTGCAAACAGACTTCCCCCGGACGCACCCGATAAAGCACAACTTCGCGCCCATTCGCCGCCGTCATCGTGACCCGGATCGCCCCTGACGTCAGGCGCAGAAACCCGACACATTCCTGTCCCGGGCTAAAAACCGTCTGCCCTGCGGCTATCGCAATGCTCTGATACATCGCCCCTCTCCTGACACGCGGCAACACTGCCGCCACCCTGCCACCACAAACCCGGATTTGCCAGCGCCGCCCCCGCGCCCTATCTTCCTGTCACGCGATCAGGAGGACCCCATGCAGCGCATTCAATCCCAAGGCGTGCACCACATCACGCTAACCGGCGCCGACCGCCAGACCTCGATTGACTTCTGGGAGGGGCTTCTCGGTATGCCCTTCGTCTTTGATCAGCCCAACCTCGACAACCCGGACGAAGGCCACCTCTATTTCGACCCCGGCGACGGACGCCTGATTACCGTCTTCACCAACGAGACCCGCAAACCCGATCGCCGCCGAACCCCGACGGAACCGGGCTGCGTGCATCACCTCGCCTTCAATGTGAGCCGCGCAACCTTCCTCCTCGCGCCTAAGCGGCTTGAGGCACGCGGCATCGGCCATTCCGGCGTCAAGGATCGCGGCTTCATGGACTCGCTCTATTTCAAAGACCCGATGGGCCTCCTGATCGAACTCGCCTGCTATAAATTCGAACCGCCCGTGGGCTGCACCCATGCCGACGTGATGATCCGCGCCCACCGCATCCGCGTCGCCGCCGGAGATCACCACATCGCCGAACCGCATCTCGCCGCCGCCATCGAGGAACTGGTCCTCGCCCGGCAGGATTCTCTGTCCAAGGACCGTACCTCGCACACGCCCGGCTGATCCGACAACTGCGGGTGGGGCGTCGTTGCCCCGCAACGTGCGCGCGCCAGCCCGCACAATGCGCACCGACGCAATACCGATGTAATACCGACGTGATACAGACATGCGTTTCCGCCCCTTTCAGCGGCTCAAAATCCCCACGATCATCGCCCCCAGCGCGACCACATGAATGAGCATGATCGCCCGATCCCGCCAGAGCACCCCCACGATAAACCACCCAATCAGACCGACGAAAAAAAACATGAGATTCCACGGTTCCAACCCAAATGCCGTGCTGGCATATCCCAGAATCTGAATGATCGACGCCGCCCATTTCAAGACGAATGCCCCATCACGTCGGCTTGGGGTCGAAGCTGTAGGGGAAATCGCTGTATCGCTCATGGCAAGGCTCCTTTGTCCCGTGTGAACTAGGCTTTCGAATGCCACTTGACCAATCATCTCTTCTGCTCTTACCTGATAGAAAAACTACAGGCTTAATCGCATGCGCGCCTTCAACCTCAATGCTCTGCCCATGTTCGATGCTGCCGCGCGCCACCTCAACTTTCAAAAGGCCGCGGATGAGATGAACCTGACCCATGGTGCCGTCGCCCAACAGGTGCGCGCTCTTGAATCCCGGCTTGGCACCAAGCTGTTTACCCGCCTGCCACGTGGTCTTTCCCTGACCGAGGCCGGGGCGCGCTACCATGGCGAAATCCGCCGCGCCCTCGCCCTGATCGACAACGCCACGGCAGAGCTGAAAGTTCCCCCATCCACCGTGACTCTGTCCCTGCCCCCCTCGCTCGCGGCGAAATGGCTGGTGGCCCGGCTGGCGAACTTCTCAGAGCAACACCCTGCGATCACACTACAAACCCATGCAAGCGAAGCCCTGAGCAATTTTCGCCGCGATGGCATTGATCTTGCGATCCGGCAGGGCCCAAGGCCGCAAGGGGCGGACCTCGTCGTGCATCCGCTGGCCGCCGAAGATTTGCGCGCCGTCGCAAGCCCCGCCTATCTGGATGGCATCACACAAATTGCCAATATCGACGGGTTCTCCTGCCATAAACTGATAGAGGACATCCATTACCATTGGACCCGCCTGTTTCGCGATGCCAGCCTGCGCGCCCCCGCCTCGCGCCTCTCCTTCAATCAAACCGCCCTTGCGATCGACGCGGCCACGAATGGGCAAGGCATCGCTCTGGCCCCACGTTTATTGGTAGAAGAGGCTCTTTCACAAGGATATTTGCGCTCCGTCTGGCAGGCTCCGACACGCCCCATGGGGTTTTACATCGTCCATCCGTCAGGGCCAAACCCGGCACGCGAGACCGTCGTCGACTGGCTCCTTTCGCAGAATTGATCTGCGGCCTCTCTGCCCTCCGCATACCGGCACACACCCCCTTTCACCTGCCCGCAAACCATGGCAACGTCCTCCCATGACTCGACTGATCCATAGCCCTAATGGCTCGCCGCTGAGCCGCTTCGCCTTTGGTGCGATGCAATTTGGCGACGGCGCCGATGCTTTCGCCTCGCAAGAGATGTTCGAAGCCTGCCTCGCCGCAGGCGTGACCCATTTCGACACCGCCCACGCCTATACCGAAGGCCGCTCCGAGGAGATCTTGGGCCGCCTCGCCGCACCCCATCGCGACCGTCTCGTGATCGCGACCAAGGCGGGCTATACCGGCGGGGCCGGGGCCGCGAACCTGCGGGCGCAATTCGATATTTCGCGCAAGCGCCTTGGTATGGACCATGTCGACATCCTCTACCTGCACCGTTTCGATCCCGATACGCCACTGGCCGAAACCATGGACGCTTTCGCCGCGCTGAAATCCGACGGGCTGATCTCGCATGTGGGTCTGTCGAACTTCGCCGCATGGCAGGTGATGAAGGCTATCTCCCTTGCCGCCGAACGCGGCATCACCATCGACATCCTGCAGCCGATGTATAGCCTCGTCAAACGTCAGGTCGAGGTCGAGATCCTACCCATGGCCGCCGACCAAGACCTCCGCGTCGCCTCCTACTCCCCCCTCGGCGGCGGTCTCCTGACCGGCAAATATGCCGCCGGACAATCCGAAGGCCGCCTCGCCCACGACCCCCGCTATGCGGCGCGCTATGGCGTCGATTGGATGCATGCGGCGGCTGTGCGGCTCTCTGAAATCGCGTCTGAAATCGGCACCCATCCGGCCACGCTTGCCGCCGCATGGGCCGCGCATCACCCCGCCACGCCGATGCCCATCCTCTCGGCCCGCAGCACCGCGCAGCTCGCCCCATCCCTCGCCGCGACCGACCTCGCCATGGACGCGGCCCTCTACACCCGCCTCACCGCCCTCACGCCCACCCCCGCCCCGGCCACAGACAGACTGGAAGAAGCATGAACGACTTTCTTGTGATCGGTGGCGGCATCGCCGGCACCGCCGCAGCCGCCCGCCTTGCCTCCCTCGGCAAGACCCTGCTGCTTGAACGCGAATCCGCCCTTGGCTATCACGCCTCCGGCCGCTCCGCCGCCCTTTTCGAGGCGAATTACGGGCTCGACTCGACTGTCGCCCTCTCCAAGGCCAGCGCCGATTTCCACGCCAACGCCCATGGCGGATTTCTATCACCGCGCGGCTTGATGCTGGTCGGAAAATCCCATGAGGCCGACGCCTTCGAGGCCGCCTGCCTTGACCTCAACATGGATCCGATCCCCCTCGCAGACGCCTTTGCCATGGTGCCGATCCTGAACCCCGACGTGGTTGGCTACACGGCACATCACGAAGACGCCTATGACGTAGACACTGACCGCGAAATTCAGGTCTTCGCCTCCATCGTGCGCGAAAACGGCGGCGCAGTGATCACCGGTCAGGAGGTCACCGCCATCCGCCGCACCCATAGCGGCTGGGTCGTGACCTCAAACGGCACCGAGCACGAGGCACGCAGCCTCGTCAACGCTGCCGGGGCTTGGGTCGACGAGATCGCAAAAATGGCCGGGATCAAACCCTTGGGCTTTACCCCCCTGCGCCGTTCCATGGCCCGCCTGCCTGCTCCCGGCGGTCATGACGTGACCAAATGGCCCATGCTGATCGGCGCGCACGAGGATTGGTACGCCAAGCCCGACGCGGGCAAACTCCTTGTCTCTCCCTCTGAGGAAGACCCGCAAGAGCCGCATGACGCATGGGCCGACGACATGGTCCTCGCCGAAGGGCTCGCCCGCTATGAGGAACACGTGACCGAACCGGTGACCCGCGTCGAGAGCAACTGGGCCGGTCTGCGCACCTTTTCGCCCGACCGCAATCTCGTCATCGGCCCCTCTTTGGACGATCCTTCCTTCCTGTGGTGCGCCGGCCAAGGCGGCTACGGGTTCCAGACTGCCCCCGCCTATTCGCAGCTCCTTGCCGATATCGTTGCCGGTCGCCCCTCGGAACTCGACACCAAGACCCTCGCCGCGCTCAATCCGCATAGGTTCGCCTGATGCCCAAACGCCTGAACCTCCCCGATAGCGCCTCCGTTGCAACACCTGATGGAGAGGGCCGCCTCTTTGCCCCTTCGGCCGCACGCAATGCCGAGGCCATCGTGACTCTCGTGCGCGACATCCTCAGGGATACAACCGGCGAGGCACTTGAAATCGCCTCTGGCACGGGCCAACACATAACCGCCCTCGCCGCCGCCTTGCCTACCTTGCATTGGCAACCAAGCGATATCGACCAAGACCGCCGCAAGAGCATCGACGCCCATGCCAAATCCTCGGGCCTGCCCAATATCGCCCCTGCCATCGCGCTTGATGCGACAAGCCCCGGATGGGGAGTAGAGCAATCTGGCAAGACCTTCATTTGCCTTGCAAATCTCCTGCATCTGATCTCGGCACAAGAGGCCCGCATCCTGATCTCCGAGGCCGCAGAGGCCCTCGCCCCCGGTGGCCGCCTGATGATCTACGGCCCCTTCATGCGTGACGATGAACTGACAAGCGAAGGCGACGCCGCCTTCCACGCCAGCCTCACCACCCAAGATCCCGAGATTGGCTACAAAAGCGATTTCGATGTGATCGAGTGGGGACTGTCCTCATGGCTCGATTACGAAGACATGGTTGAGATGCCGGCCAATAATTTGGCGCTCCTCTGGCGCAAAGCGGGTTGACCCGGAAAGGGCGCGATTTTCGCCCGGCAATCTGATCTCAATCAAGGAAGCACCGGGCGAAGCATGGTCTCCAGACCGCGAACACCAATGATGGAGACGCCCATGTCCTGGAATGACAAACTCAAAGATACCCGCAATCAACTTCGCAGCCTGAACAAAACCATCCCCGACACGACCCGCGCTTTCGGCGGCCTCAGCAAGGCTGTGAAAGAAGGCGGCGTGCTTGAATTCAAACAGAAAGAATTCATCGCCCTCGGCATCGCAGTCGCGGTGCGCTGCGAAGCCTGCATCGCCTTCCATGTCGAGGCATTGGTCCGCGCCGGAGCCACCCGCGAAGAGATCGGCGACGTGCTCGCCATGTGCATCCAGATGGGCGGCGGACCGGCCACGATGTATGCCGCCAAGGCGATCGACTGTTACGACGAATTGACTGCAGAATAATACCGAACCGGGCGGCGCGTTCATGCGCCGCCTGTTTTCCCTTCTTCAAGGTTCCTTCCAATGTATAAACCTGTTGCCTTGGCCCTGTTTCTGGCCGCAGCCCCCGCATTCTCGCAAACCCCGGCCAAGATGTTCCTCGAAAACTGGGATCTCGACGGCGATGGCACGGTGACCATGGCCGAGGCCAAAGAGAAACGCGCCGATATTTTCTATACCTTCGACGCTGATGAGAATGGCACCCTTGATGCCGAGGAATATGCCGTCTTCGATGAGGCCCGCGCCAATGACATGGAGCAGATGGGCATGGGAAAAGGCGGCAAGGGCAAGGGTGCGCAAGCAGCGCAAGGCATGCGCCGGGAGTTTACTGACCTTGACGGCAACGGCTCTGTGACACGCGATGAATTCCTCGACTCTCTGGCAGATTGGTTCTCACGCATTGACCGCAATGGCGATGGCATGGTGAACGGGGACGATTTTCAACGCTGACGCGATGCGCTGAATTTTCCCCTGCACCGGACGGCCCCTGCCTGATTACTTGTCGGCGAACATTCAACCTCCTGCCGGCAAGGAATCTCTGCCATGTCTATTCTCTCTCTCCTGCAACAGGCCCAGAACGGTCAGGGCCTTGCCAATGTCGCGTCGCAATTCGGCATCGGTACTGACAAGGCCGCCGAACTCGCCGAAATGCTTGCCCCCGCCATCAGCGGCGCAGCCAAGCAAAAGGCCGCTTCGGGCGGTCTCGACTCGCTTCTTGGCGCTTTTCAGGGCGAAGCTCAGGGCGGACTTTTCGACGACGCCACGGCCGCTGCCGCACCCGAAGGTCAGGCGCAGGGCGCAGCATTCCTTGACTCGCTGCTCGGCGGCCTTGAAGGCCGTGCCGCCCTCGAAGGGGCCGCCGCAGAGAAATCCGGTCTCGATTTTTCGACCGTCCAGAAAATCCTGCCCGCCCTCGCCGCAATGGCCCAGGGTGGCATGCAGAAAAATCTGCCTGACGCTTCCATCTCGTCGATGCTTGGCGGCGCATCCTCCGGCGGTGGTGGCCTGCTTGGCATGGCTGCGGGCCTCCTTGGCGGTGGCTCCAAGGGCGGCGCAGACATTTCCATGCTGACCAACCTGCTTGACGATGACGGCGACGGATCGGTCGTCGACGACATTCTGGGCAAGTTCCTGAAGTAAGCCCTTTTATGATCCCGGCACTTAGTCGGGATCATTACCCCCCTGGGCGCGCAAGCATCCGTATCAACAGAATAAAGCCGCCCATGAGCATCATCGGCAGGATCAGGATACGGAACACAAAGACGGAAAGGATCGTGACATAGCTCGCGATCAACTCATCCGCCCGCGCCACAAGCACCGAGGCCAGCCGAGAATACTCTTTCGCATCCTGCCAAAGGCTCCAGCCCCCGGCCTCCTCATCGACCGAAACCGGGGCAATTGATCCGGTGATCTCGCCCAAAATTGCCTCATTCTCAGCCCAGACCTCACGTGTCATCGCATCGGCAAAAAGGCTCGCCAGCACAAAGGCCAGCGGTAGCGCCGCCCCAAGCCCGACACCATACCACCCAAGACTACGGGTGATCTCCGTCGCCCGCCGCCCTGCGCCCATCCGCTTTTCCACCAGCCACACAATCATCGCGAGCCCCACAAGCCCCGCGCCCACCGCGCTTGCGGGCCCAAGCGCCACGGCCAAGACGCCAGTGACCACCATCACATAAAACACAATGTCGGAAATTCGCTCGATCGTATCATCCAGCGGCTCCAGAACCTTAAAAGGTTGCGCCGTGCCCTGCACAACTAACGAACCGCCGACTTCGACCTCCTGTGCCGCCGAAAGAAAAGCATTCACCCCGCGCAAAGAGACATAAAGCACCGCACTCGACGCCGCGACCTCCCCGGCATAGGTCTCGGCCTGCCGCACGAGCGGGTTGCGATCAAAAAACGCCATGGCAACAAGAGCTGCCATGGCGATCACGAGAAGTATTATACGGCGCGGTCTGCGCATTTACCCGTCCTTGCGAATGGTCTCATTCTTCGGATCATAGGGGCTATCGCAGGTGACGACCACATCCCAGAGCTTATCCTGCATCTTGACCTTGAGCTTGGTGCCTTCGACCGCAAGATCGGGACGCACATAGCCCATGCCGATGCTCTTCTCAAAAGCCACCGAATACCCCCCCGAGGTCAGACGCCCCACACGGGCACCATCCTCGGCATAAAGAACCTCGCGGCCCCACGGGTCGGCATCGTCCGGCCCGTCAATGAGGAAAGTAACACATTTCGACCGGATGCCCTTGGCCTCCATCTCCGCCTTGCCATTGAACTCTTTCGTAAGATCAATAAAGCGCGGCAGATCGGCCTCAACCGGGGTCGCATCGCGGCCCAGCTCGGTGCCAAAGGCGCGATAGCTCTTCTCCTGACGCAGCCAGTTTTGCGCCCGCGCGCCGACAAGCTTCATACCGTGCTTTTCGCCTGCTTCCTGAAGCAGGTCCCAGAGATAATTCTGCATCTCCATCGGGTGATGCAGCTCCCAGCCAAGCTCGCCGGTATAGGCAACACGGATCGCGCGCACCGGGCACATGCCCAGTTCGATATCGCGCGCCGAAAGCCACGGGAACCGCTTGTTCGAAAGCGCGGTCTCCGGATCGGCATCCTTGATGATTTCCTTGAGAACATCGCGCGCTTTGGGTCCGGCAATGGCAAAGACGCCCCATTGCGTGGTCACGTCCTGAATTTCGATATACCCGAACTCCTCGGCCTTATCCTCCGCCGCTTTGCGCAGGTAATCGGCGTCATACTCGGTCCAGGCCCCGGCTGAGACGAGGTAATAGTCATTCTCCCCGCGTCGCACGATGGTATATTCCGTGCGCGTGGTCCCCGCCGAGGTGAGCGCGTAGGTCAGGTTGATACGCCCAACTTTCGGCAACTTGTTACAGGTAAACCAATCAAGGAACTGCGTCGCACCGGGGCCCTTAACCACATGTTTGGTAAAGGCCGTCGCGTCGATCAGACCAACACCTTCGCGGATCGCCTTGGCCTCTTCCACGGCATATTTCCACCAACCACCACGGCGGAAGCTGCGCGCGTCATGGTCGAAATTCTCAGGTGCATCGAGCGGACCATAATAGTTCGGACGCTCCCAACCGTTGACCCAACCAAACTGCGCGCCCTTCGCCTTTTGGCGGTCAAACGCGGGCGCGGTGCGCAGCGGGCGACACGCCGGGCGCTCTTCGTCCGGGTGGTGCAGGATATAGACGTGCTCATAGCATTCTTCGTTCTTGCGCGCCGCGAACTCGGTGGTCATCCAGTTCTGCGAATAGCGCTTGGGATCAAGGCTCGCCATGTCGATCTCGGCCTCGCCATCGACCATCATCTGCGCAAGGTAATAGCCGGTACCGCCCGCCGCGGTGATCCCGAAAGAGAACCCTTCCGCCAGCCACATATTGCGCAGCCCCGGTGCCGGACCGACAAGCGGGTTGCCGTCGGGCGTATAGCAGATCGGGCCGTTGAAATCGTCCTTGAGGCCGGAGTCGGCGCAGGACGGCACACGTTCCGCCATCGCCATGTATTGCTCCGCAATCCGGTCAAGATCGAGCGGGAACAGGTCGGCGCGGAAACTATCCGGCACCCCATGTTCAAACTGCGCCGGAGCGCCATGCTCATAGATACCGAGGATCCAGCCGCCACGCTCTTCCCGAGCATAGGATTCATTGTCCGCATCGCGCACGACCGGGTGTTCGGGATTGCCCGCCTCGCGCCATTTGACCAGCTCGGGGTCCTTATCCATGACGATAAACGTATGCTCAACCGGGATCGCTGGCATCTTAATGCCGAGCATCTTGGCCGTGCGCTGCGCGTGGTTGCCCGACGCGGTGACAACATGCTCGGCCGTAATCACCACCTGCTCATCAGACGGAACAAGGTTGCCGCCCTTTTCGACCATCTTGGTGCAGGTGACTTCCCAATGCGTCCCGTTCCAGTGGAAGGCATCAGCCTGCATCTTGCGCACGATCTCGGCACCGTGCTGACGCGCGCCTTTGGCCATGGCCTGCGTCACGTCGGCGGGATTAATATAGCCATCCTCAGTATGGTAAATCGCCCCCTTGAGATCCTCGGTATGGATAAGAGGCCAGCGTGCTTTGATCTCATCCGGGGTCAGCCACTCATATTTGACCCCACAGGTTTCCGCCGTCGACGCATAGAGCATGTATTCATCCATGCGTTCCTGCGTCTGCGCCATGCGCAGGTTGCCCACCACCGCGAAACCGGCATTGAGCCCGGTTTCCTCTTCGAGCGTCTTGTAGAAATCGACCGAATACTGGTGAATATGGGTCGTCGCATAGGACATGTTGAACAACGGCAAAAGCCCCGCCGCATGCCACGTGCTACCGCTGGTGAGCTCATCGCGCTCGATGAGCATCACATCATCCCAGCCCGCCTTGGCCAGATGATATGCAATGGATGTGCCGACTGCGCCGCCACCAACGATCAGTGCTTTGACTTGGGTTTTCATGTCCTACCGACTCCCGAGGAATTATCTTGCCATACCCTGACAAAACAATAGCCTCCGCGACGGTTTCAGCCGACCGAAAATCGCCAAAAACCGACCCCGCGCGACAGAATGCCGTTTTTTCGCGGCCTCCCCATGCTTATTGCAGGGTCTCAACCTCGATCACGCCCGGCGCAAGAGCATGCTGCGCCATATCCTGCGGCGCTTCGATCCGCGCCTGATAGGCGGCCGTAGCGAAAAGAGTCACAGCGCTCAGCAGAAAAAGAAATGTCATACGCATCGTCCTGATCCTTTCTCTGATGCCCCCGACAAAGCCTATAATATCTTTTCAAAACGGCCATCTCACGAAGGAAATGGGGCATGAGATGGGCGGATTTCGGCCCCGAAATCCCGCCATATCGCTTGCCGCAGTGCAGCGCACCCTGCTAAGAAAACAGTCACAACGACCGGAGACTGCGCAACAAATGAAAACCTGCCGCACCATCGCCGAATGCCGCGCCGAAGTGGCCGCCTTTCGCCGCGCAGGCGAAAGCGTCGGCCTCGTGCCGACCATGGGCTTTTTGCACGAGGGTCACATGGCCCTTGTCGCCGCCGCCAAACAAGCCGCTGACCGCGTCGTCGTGACGATTTTCGTCAACCCGACCCAATTCGGAGAAGTCGCCGATCTTGAGGCCTACCCCCGCGACGAACCCCGCGATCTCGCCATGCTCGAAGCGGCGGGCGTCGATCTGGTGCTGATGCCCTCCGTCGAAGAGGTCTACCCGCAAGGCGACGAAACCATCGTCGAGACCACCCGCATGGCCAACATGCTGCACGGTCTCGTGCGCCCCGGCCATTTCCGCGGCGTAACCACCGTCGTCGCCCGCCTCTTCAACTTCGTGCAGCCCGACATCGCCTGTTTCGGCGAAAAGGACTACCAACAGCTTCAGGTCATCAAGCGCATGATGCGCGACCTCGCCTTCCCGATCGAAATTCGCGGCGTCCCAACCGTGCGCGAAGAAGACGGCCTCGCCATGTCCTCACGCAACGTGCGCCTGACGCCCGAAGATCGTATCGCGGGCCTCGTTCTGTCTCGCGCCCTCAACGCCGCCGAAACCGCCGCCGCCTCGGGCACCACCATCGAGGCCCTGCGCACCCTCATTTCCGACACCATCAACGCCGAGCCCCGCGCGACCCTGCGCGGCCTCGACATCGTGGGTGCCGAGGATCTCTCCGATCTCTCCGGCCCTCTCACCACCCCTGCCGCCATCATGCTTTCGGCTGAATTCGGCGGCATCCTTCTGATTGATCAAAGGGTCATCACACCATGAGCACTCAAGCCAAAATCCGCCGCAACACCGTCCCCCAGATCGCTGCGCGCAAAGGGGGCGAGCCCATCGTGTCGCTGACCTCCTACCACGCCCACACCGCCGCCATCGTCGACAAATATGCCGACTTCATCCTCGTCGGCGATAGCCTCGGCATGGTCATGCACGGCATGGAAAGCACCGTCGGCGTGCCGCTCGACCTGATGATTATGCACGGCAAGGCCGTGGTGCGCGGCACGCAAAAGGCGCTGATCGTCGTCGATATGCCCTTTGGCACCTACGAAGAAAGCCCCGCCGTCGCCTTCCGCAACGCCGCCAAGATCATGAAGGAAACCGGCTGCGGCGCGGTCAAGCTCGAAGGTGGCAAGCGCATGGCCGAAACCATCCACTTCCTCGTCGAACGTGGCATCCCGGTCATGGCCCATATCGGCCTCACGCCCCAATCGAGCCACGTCATGGGCGGCTTCAAAACCCAAGGCCGCGACGAAGATAGCTGGGCCGCACACGAGGAAGACGCCAAGGCCGTCTCCGAGGCCGGCGCCTTCGCCATCGTCCTCGAAGGCATGGTCGAACCCCTCGCTGCGCGCATCACCAAACAGATCGACATCCCCACCATCGGCATCGGTGCCTCCGCCGAATGCGACGGTCAAATCCTCGTCCTCGAAGACATGCTCGGCCTCAACGAATGGACCCCGAAATTCGTCAAAGTCTACGGCGATCTTGGCCCCGCCATCGAACGCGCCGTCGAACAATACGCCGAAGAGGTCAAGGACCGTTCCTTCCCCGGCGAAGATCAGGTCTACCGCTAAATCGAAAAAGGGCGCCCATCGCGGCGCCCTTTATTCATCTGCGACCCGGATCTCAAACCCTAGTCGCATCCATTGTGCTTGCGCCACATCGCCGGGTTATGCCCTTCCGGCACCGCATCACACGGATCACCCGCATAGCCGCGCAGCCGGTTATAGGTCGCAATCTGCTCTGGCGTCAGTATCTCCGCCGTCGCCAGATGCTGGCGCAAATGCACAAAGCGCAACTCCGCCCGCGCCTTGGCCGAAGCCTCCAACAACCCACGCAATTTCGCCTCGTCAAGGTCGTCCCCCGCAAACGCATCACTCAAGGCCGCCTCGGCTCGGATAAACTGTTTTCCCGCAGCAATCGCCTCGCTCTGCATATCCGAGAACAAGGCCTCCACGGCCGTCACCTGCGCCGCAGAAAGCCCAATCTCGTCTTTCAACTCAAGAAGATGCGCGGGCCCCGGCTTACCATTCAACTCTGCCGGAAGCGCCAACCCCCAGCCCTTCCCGGCCCGCAACTGCGCAATATCGTCATCCGAAAGGCTCTTGATCGCGCGGTTTTCGAACCCGGCATAAGGTTGGGCACCATGCCCATGCGATTGCGCCCAAACCGGCACGCCCGCCACCATTGCCAATACCGCGATCAATCCCGCCTTGCGCATCTCAGATCTCCTTAAACATCCGGCAAAATCTTACCCGGATTCATGATGTTATCCGGATCAATGGCGCGCTTGATCGCCGCCATCATATCCACCGCCCCGCCAAGTTCCTTGACGAGGTAAGGCCGTTTGCCCTGCCCGATCCCGTGCTCGCCGGTGCAGGTTCCCCCCATGGAAATCGCAAGATCGTTGAGCCAGCCAATGAACTCATCCGCCTTGGCCAACTCTTCCGGGTTGTCGACATCCACAAGCGGCAGGCAATGGAAATTGCCATCTCCCACATGGCCGACAATCGGCGCGATAAAGCCCAACTCGTCCAACCGCGCCTGCGCTGCCGAAACACATTCCGCCAACCGCGAAATCGGCACACAGACATCCGTTGAAATCCCCTTGGCGCCGGGCCGCAGAGTCAGGCTTGCCCAATAGGCATCATGGCGCGCCTGCCAGAGCTTGTTGCGCTCTTCGGCATTGGCTGTCCATTCAAACCCCGTGCCACCAAACTCCTCGGCAATCGAACCAAACAATTCCGCCTGTTCCGCCACACTGCTTTCCGATCCATGGAATTCGAGCAAAAGCAACGGTGCTTCCGGCAGGCTCAGCTTGGAATAAGTATTCACCGCCTTGACCGAAAGCGCATCCAAAAGCTCGATCCGCGCCACGGGGATACCGTATTGGATCGTCATGCTGACCGCCTGACAGGCCGCATCAAGGCTATCGAAGGAAACCCGCGCCGAGGACATCGCCTCGGGGATGCCCTGCAATTTGAGAGTGATCTCGGTAATAAGGCCAAGCGTGCCTTCCGACCCCACCATAAGCCGCGTCAGATCATAGCCCGCGCTCGATTTCTTGGCCCGCGTTGCGGTGCGGATGATTTCGCCCTGTGGCGTTACCACTTCAAGACACATCACGTTGTCCTTCATCGTGCCATAGCGCACGGCGTTGGTCCCGCTCGCCCGCGTCGCGGTCATCCCACCAAGAGAGGCATTGGCCCCCGGATCAATCGGGAAAAACAATCCCTGATCGCGCAGATAGGTGTTGAGCTGTTCGCGCGTCACCCCCGGCTGCACCACACAATCAAGGTCTTCGCCATGCACCGCGAGGATCTCGTTCATTTCCATCAGATCGACACAGATCCCCCCCGCCGGTGCATTGACATGCCCCTCAAGCGAAGTACCCGTCCCAAACCCAATGATCGGAACCTTATGCGCGGCACAGGTTTTGACGATCTCCGCAACCTCTTGGGTGCTT
This sequence comes from Paracoccaceae bacterium, assembly GCA_018223085.1. GTDB lineage: Bacteria > Pseudomonadota > Alphaproteobacteria > Rhodobacterales > Rhodobacteraceae > Shimia. Next base: position 3,744 of record JAAEZB010000042.1, on the reverse strand, counting down.
TGAGGAAAGACAACGGCATCCGGTATCTGGTTCCTGATCCAGGTGGTCGTATGCCCATGCTGTTCCCGCATCGATTCACCGGTGTGGCACTTCTCGCCAAAACGCTGTTTCAGCACGCCCACAACGGCGGCAATACCGGCTTCGTTGCGCGGCAAATCGGTGGCCTGAACCATATCTGTCTCCCCAGCTCTGAGGCGGGCTTTATCTTCTCTTCCGTTGCCCTCCGCAAGGGCTACTCACCAAAGGCCAATCCCTCGCGTCGCGGATCGGCCCCACCGCGCAATCCCCCCTCAAGCGAAATCGCATGCAGCCCTGAATTCAACGCCCGCATATTCGTCTGATACCCAAGCGCCTCCAATTCCTGTTTCATCGCCTCCGACACGCGCCCCTCTTCAAGGTCATAAACCCCAAACCGGTTGACCATATGCGGCAGGGACACCGCCGCCTGCACATCCATCTGCCAATCGATATAGGCAATGATCGTGGTCAGGACATAAGGAATGATCCGGCTTCCTCCCGGCGATCCCACCGCGAGAACCGGCTCGCCTTTCCAGAACACAATCGTCGGCGCCATGGACGATCGCGGGCGTTTTCCCGGCTCAACCCGGTTCGCCACCGGCACACCGCCACGATGCGACCGAAATGAAAAATCCGTCAGTTCGTTATTCAGAAGATACCCATTCGCCATCACCCGGCTGCCAAAACCGTTTTCGATCGTCGTCGTCATCGACAGCACATTGCCATAGGCATCGACGATGGAAATATGCGAGGTCGAAGGTGCCGCGCGGTCCTCATCATCGGCCCAGTTGAGCGCATGATCAAACTCCGGCTCTCCCGGCTCAACCGTTTCAAGCGCCCGCATGGATTTCAACAATTCCGCCCGATCCGTGACATAGCGCCGTTCAAGCATCCCCTCGACCGGCACCGGTACGAAATCGCTATCGGCGACGTACCGCCCCCGATCCGCAAACGCGAGCCGCGTCGCATCTCCGATGAGCCGCCATGTAATCGGGTTTTCCGGTCCCAATCCCGTCATGTCATAAGGTGACAAAATCCCGAGCGCCTGCCCAACCGCCAATGCCCCAGACGAAGGCGGCCCCATACCGCACACATCAAACCCGCGATACGGCACACAGACCGCCGGGCGTTCCTTCACCTCATAAAGCGCAAGGTCCACAGACCCGAGCGCACCCGGCCTTATCGCCCCCTGCACTGCCTCGACAATGCCTTCGGCAATCTCACCTGTGTAAAACGGCGCGCTGCCTTCCTTGGCAAGCACCCGCAAACTCTTTGCATAGGCCGGATTGGCCAATCGCGTACCCGCCGTAACCGGTGCGCCATCGGGCAGGAAATAGGCCGCCGTATCCGGGTGGACCTTCAACCGCGCCGCATCCCGCGCAACCGACTCGGCCATGCGCGGCGAAACGGTGAAACCATCCTCGGCCAGCCGGATAGCGTCCTCAAACAACCCGGTCCAATCCTGTCGCCCCCAACGCGCCTGCGCCTCTTCCATGAGCTTCGGCGTCCCCGGAACCCCGACCGACAAACCGCCGACCACCGCCTCGAAAAACCCAAGCGGCTCTCCCGCCTCATCCTGCAACAGCCTCGGCGTCGCCGATAATGACGCAGTTTCGCGCCCATCCAGCGTTGTGACTTCGCCACTCGCGCCATCATACCAAACAAGGAACGCGCCGCCCCCAAGGCCCGAACTCTGCGGCTCCACAAGACCAAGAACCGCCTGCACCGCGACCATTGCATCCGCCGCCGTGCCGCCTGCACGCAAAACCTTTGCGCCCGTCGCCACGGCCTCCGGGTGCGCCGCAACAACCATCCAGTCTTCGGCCTCAACCGGGCGTCCCGCATCCTTGGCCGCCTGCGCCTGTGCAAGTTCCGGCAAGGACACCTGCCCAAGCGCAGTTTGCCCCTCCGGCGCCACACTGTCCGCAACATCTTCGGCCCAGACCGGCCACGCCGCCAACGCCAATACAGACAGGAAAATCCGCTTATTCATGATGCCCTCCCTTGCGACCGGGAAAAGCCGCGCAAACCGTCAGGTCGCCCTCAGAGCATCGCCGGAACAACAAGGTCCGGCGGTCGATGCCCATCATCGAAGGTCTTGATATTGATGAGAACTTTCTCACCCATCTCAAGCCGCCCCTCGATGGTCGCCGATCCCATATGCGGCAGGAGAACCACATTCTCAAGCGCCATCAGATCGGGATTGATCTCGGTTCCATGTTCGTAAACATCAAGCGCCGCCCCCGCGATCACGCCCGATTTCAACGACCGCACAAGCGCGTTCTCGTCAATCACCTCGCCACGCGATGTATTCACCAGATACGCCTCCGGTTTCATCAGCTTGAGCCGCCGTGAGTTCATCAAATGGAACGTCCCCGGCGTATGCGGGCAATGCACCGTAATCACATCCATCCGCGCCACCATCTGATCAAGGCTCTCCCAATAGGTCGCCTCAAGACTGTCCTCGATCTCGGGACGCAGACGACGGCGATTGTGGTAATGAATCTGCATCCCAAAAGCGCGGGCGCGCTTGGCCACGGCCTGCCCAATCCGGCCCATGCCGAGAATCCCAAGCCGCTTACCGCCAATCCGACCGCCCAAAAGCGCATTCGGCGCCCAACCGGTCCATTCCCCCTTAGCCAAAAGCCGAAGGCCCTCGGGAATGCGTCGCGTCGCGCCGATAATCATCGCCATGGTCATGTCCGCTGTGTCATCCGCCACAACACCCGGCGTATTGGACACAAGAATCCCCCGGCTGCGCGCGGTTTCCACGTCGATATGGTCCACCCCGGCACCATAGTTGGCAATAAGCTTGAGCCGCTCTCCCGCCTGCGCCAATAGCGACGCGTCGATCGTGTCGGACAAGGTCGGCACAAGCACATCCGCCTCTTTCACAGCAGCAGCCAGTTCAGCCCGAGACATCGGCGCATCATCATCACGAAGCTTGACGTTGAACAATTCGGACAGACGGGTTTCAACCGCTTCTGGCAAGCGTCGCGTCACGACAACACTCAGACGTTCCTTGGGCATAGCGGACCTCCCAATCCTTTCCAAAACCGTGCGTTGATGACACAGTGCAACACACATCGGCAGGGCACAAGAACCCGAAGACCGAACGAGCAGAAAAACACGAGACACCACAGGTATCGAGGCAAACAGATGATCTTGCGGATTTGCACGGCCCTCGGTCTGTGCCTTGCCTTTATGGTCGGCACGGCCACTGCGGAAGAAACCCGCGGCCCCGTCACCAACCTGCCCCTGCCGCGCTATGTCTCGCTCAAGGCGAGCAAGGCCAATGTCCGGCGCGGCCCCTCCCTGACCCATCGTATCGACTGGGTCTTTACCCGCCGCTCCATGCCTTTGGAGGTGACGGCGGAATATGGCCATTGGCGCCGCGTGCGCGATGTCGAAGGCGCGGGCGGCTGGGTGCATTACTCGCTTCTGTCGGGTGTGCGCACCGTCATCATCGAACAGGACATGCTGCCGCTCACGATTCAGCCCGCCCCGGAAGCCCAGGAAATCGCCTATCTCGAAATGGGCGTCGTCGCGCGTCTTGGCGAATGCAATCCCGACTGGTGCCGCCTAAGCTCCGGCGGCTACGAAGGTTGGGCCCCCAAAACCGCGTTCTGGGGGGTAAAACCCGACGAGTTACGCGAATAGGGCCTAGCCCACCTTCGCGGCCGCCTCGCGCAAGGCGCGGATGTTGGCGCCGTAGACCTCGGGCAT
>JAAEZB010000041.1:15161-25197 GCA_018223085.1 Paracoccaceae bacterium | reverse complement strand
AGCGTCGCCAATGCATCAAGCGTGGCGCGCAGGTCAGTCTCGCAGATCGTCAGGAGCGAACGCAGGCGGAGCATGAGACCGGTGTCGATAATGTCCTGCGAGGTTGCGCCCCAATGGACGTATTGCGCATGTTCCGGGGCTTCCATCGCCTTGCGAAAGGCCGCGACGAGGCCGGGGACGGAGACGCCGTTGGTGCCAGTGGCCTCAGCGAAGCCCGCAGGGTCGATCTGCACCTCCATGGCGGAGCGGTGGATGAAAAAGGCGCTGTCTTCGGGGATGATGCCGAGTTCGCCCTGTACCTTGGCAAGGGTGCCTTCGACGAGCAGCATGGCGCGGACCTCTGCCGTGTCGGTAAAGAGGCGCCCTGCCTCGCCGGTGGGAAAGAGGCGGGCGTAATGAGGGCTGTCGAAGAGGGAGGCGGCCATGGTTGCGTCCTTCGGGCTGTCGCGTTGCGGCCCGTGGTAACGATCTTTGGCGACAAAGTCAGCCGGGTATTTACCCTGCCTGTGCCCTATCTGTGGCGCATCAGTTCTTCGAGACGGGTTGCGAGGCGGCCCGGAAGCTGGGCAAACCCGGCCTCTCGTAGGGTGGCCTCGAATGCGGGGCTATGGGCGGGGAAGGCGGCTGGGTCGATCTCGTATGCGTCGAGCGCCTTACGCAGGGTATCATGGGCCTTTTCGAGATAGATTTCGCGCAGGGCATAGAGGTAATCGCGGGCGCGTTCGGGGCCAAGTGTGGCAAGGCCATCGGCAAGCCCTTGTTCGGCGATCGGTGTATAGAGAGACATCGCGTCATAGCAGAGCCTTTCGGGGCGGCTTAGGCGACGGCGCCAGCGACGTTTCATCTGGGCCCGGTCATAAAGTGCATCGACCTGAACAGGGCCGGAACGGAAGGGGTCAACCAAGTAGGCAACGCCCCAGAATAAGGCGATCAGAACGAGGGTTATTTCCATCCAAGGCATGAGCTTGGACGTCACGGGAGCGAGGAAGGTCGGTGTAATGTCAAAAAGAGAGAGAACCGCGATTGCTGCTAGCAATGCTAGCAGCAGCAACGCAAGTTTACGTAAACCTCTGAAGAGGGTGTGAAGAGACTGTCTAAGAGTCATGTAAGATGTGCTTTTTCTAAATACGTGTGTGAGACAGACTGTCGCACATATAAGTGTCCGCAATGCAAAGAAAATGTTGCGCCGGGAAGAAAATCGTTAACGAGACAGCCTTATTGCCATTTATTTATGATTTTTTAAGAATGTCGTCAACCAGAGCCGCGAGACCCTTGGGATCGGCAAAGAAGGGCGAGTGGCTTGTTGCCATTTCGTAGACGTCCTCACGCGGCCAGTCGGCGACCATCTCGGCCTGAAATTCGGTCGGAATGGCGTTGTCGTAGAGGCAGCGGATATAGCTTTTGGGGATGGCTTTGTGCCCTTCGCCGAGATGGGCGGGGGTGGTTTGGGGTAGGGTCGCCTGTTGCGAGAGATGCGTCAGAGCGAACTCGGTCGTGCCCGCGGGGCAGTCGGCGTAGAATACCTCCTGTGCGTATTCGGGTTTGATCCCGTAGGAGCGGCCCGAGGCGTCCCGGTCCACGGCTTTGAGGATCGGTTGGCGCGGGGCGAGTTTGCGCATGTCGACAAGGGAGAGCCCTTCGCGCGGGACATAGGCGCAGAGGTAGATCAGACGTCTGACCTTTTCGGGCGCGATATCGGCGGCGAGGGTGGCGGGAAAGCCTCCCCAGCTATGGGCGATGAGGACGGTTTCCTCGCCAAGCGCGTCGGCGACGGATTGGGCGCAGCTTTCAAGCGTGACTTCGGAGAGCGGCGTGGGGTCGTCGCCATGGCTTGGCATGTCCATGGCGCGGGCGCTGTGGCCGAGTTTTTCCAGCGCGGGGATCGTATCGCGCCAGCACCATGCGCCGTGACAGGAGCCGTGGACGAGGAGGATATCAGACATGGCCGGTCTCCTTGAGGAAAGTGGTGAGGAGGGCGGCGTATTCTTCGGGTTTCTCGACGCAGGGCAGATGACCGGCGCGGCGGATCAGTTCGAATTTCGAGCCGTGGATGAGATCGACGGTTTCGCGCACGAGATCGGGCGGGGAGGCACCGTCCTCGGACCCGGCAATGCCGAGTGTGGGCAGGCGCAACCCGGAGGTGGGCGTGTAGAAATCGGTGCCTGCGATGGCAGCGCAGCAGCCTGCGTAGCCTTCGGCGGGTTGGCGTACGAGCATGTTGCGCCAGAGTTCAAGCTCTGCTGTGGCGCGGAAATCCTTGCCGAACCAGCGTTCCATGATGGGATCGGCGAGGGCCTCGATACCGTTGGCCTGAACCGTGTTGAGGCGGTCTTCCCACATTTCCTTGGTGCCCATTTTGGCAGCGGTGTTCGAGAGCACCATGGCGCGCACGAGGTCCAGCCGTTTGACGGCGAGGCCTTGGGCGATCATGCCGCCGATGGAGAGGCCGACGAACATCGCGTCTTTGACTTCGAGAAGATCGAGGAGGCGTTCGGTATCGCGCACCAGCGCGCCCATGGAATAGGGGCCGGGCGGGCAGGAGGAGAGGCCGTGGCCGCGCTTGTCAAAGCGGATGATTTTCAGGCCGGAGGGCAGGTGCGGCAGGATCGGATCCCAGAGGCGCAGGTCGGTGCCCAAAGAGTTGGCAAAGACGATGGGTGCGCCGGAAGGATCACCGTCGATCTGGTAATGGAGGCGAACGTCACCGAGGTCTGCGATCTTCATGGGGGGCTCCGTTTTTGGCCTTGAGTGCTGACGGCCAAAGTGCCGTGCACGCGGGGAAGGCGCAAGGGGCGTTCAGCCGCCTTGCAATCAGTCGCGCAGGTGCATATGGGCCATGACCTGTCCGTGATCGGAGGCGAGCTTGTTGTAGGGGGCTTCGGCGTGGCTTCCGTCGGTGATGTGGTCGTTGAAGACCGAGAAATATTCCATGTCGCCAATGCGGTCCGCGTTGTCGGGGTGGAAGTGGCGGGACATGTAGACCTGATCGAGGCTTTCATAGACGCCACCAAAGGCCGCCGTATAGACCATGTCACGCAAGGAGCGGCGCACGAAGAGTTTTTCGGCGCTGGTCAGGCGGTGATCGAGGACGGCGGCGGTAATGGTTTCGTTTTCTTCGGCGGAGTAGCGATCGTTATAGTCCTGTGCGTCGGGGCGCAGCATCCATGAATAGTTGCGGAAGGGTTGTTCGCCGGAGACGATTTCAGAAGACACGGCATGTTCGCCATCGTTGAAATCGCCAAGCACCATCACGGGGTGGCCCTTGTGGAGTTCGGCAACGATCTCGCGGCGCAGCACCCAGGCCTCGGCCATGCGGCGCAGGGCCGAGCGTAGGGAGCCCATGGCGCGGCCCACGGGATCATAGCGGGTGAGGTCGGCCTCGGGGGCGTAGGATGCGCCGTCGGGTTTGATGAATTCGCCGAGTTTCGATTTCAGGTGGCAGTTGAAAACGGTGATCGTATGTTTGCCCACGGGCACGCGCGCCTTGAGGATGGGCCGCGAGAGGCGGGTCAGGCGGTAGGTGCCGCCGTCTTCTCCGGTCAGGTCGCTAAAGGGGATTTCGAGGGGTTCGGAGAGATCCTGAATGATCTCGGGCGTGCCGACAAAGCCAAAGCGCGACAGGATCGCGATGCCGGGGCGGCGTTTGCCGGGCAGGCCGGTATCATTGGCGTTATGGGCAAAGGCAAGGGCGGCCTCGGTATAGGGGGTGTAGCCGAGTTTGCGGAAGATGACCTTCTTTCGGTAGCTCTTGGATTTGGAGGGCAGAACATCATCGTTGCTCTCAAGGCCGATACGGTCGGCTTCGGCGATGACATCGCGCAGGGCGTCTTCTTCGAAGATTTCCTGAAAACCGACGATATCGGCATCCATGGAAAAGATCTGCTGTGCCATCCAGTCCTCTTTCCAAGCGTATTCCTCAGGCGTGTAGGATTGGAATTCATAGAATTCGCGATCCGGGCCGATGAGGTTTTTGACGTTGAAAGAGGCGATGGTGAAGCGGGTCATGGGCGTCCTTGCGGGATTGGAGATCAGGCGAAGCGGTCGAGGGCCAGTTTGAACACGTCCGGGTCGACGTTACCACCGGTGCAGACGGCAATCACATCGTCGCCTTCGATCTCGTCACCATGAAAGAGCGCGGCGGCAAGAGCGACAGCCCCGCCGGGTTCGACGACGATCTTTAGGCGCAGGAAGGCCAGAGCCATGGCGTGCAGGGCTTCGTCTTCGGTCACGACAAGGCCGGGGCCACAAAGGCGGGACATGATGGGGAAGGTGATGTCGCCGGGCGCGGGGGTGATGATGGCGTCGCAGAGGCTTCCGGAGGTGGTTGCGTTGCGCTCGATATGGCCGGAGAGCAGGGAGCGGGTGACGTCATCAAAGCCTTCAGGTTCGCAGGGGCGGGCGCGCAGGCCGGGGGCGTCGGCCTCAAGGGCAAGGGCGATGCCGGAGGTCAATCCACCGCCGCCGCAGCAGACGAGGACATCGGCGGTGTCTACGCCCATCTCGGCGGCTTGGGTGGCGATTTCAAGGCCGCAGGTGCCTTGGCCCGCGATGACCTGGGGTTCGTCATAGGGCTTGATGAGGGTCAGGCCGCGCTCGGATGCGATGCGGGCGCCGACCTCTTCGCGGGCCTCGCCGTCGGGGCGGTTATAGAGCACGACCTCGGCACCGAGGGCGCGGGTGTTGTCGATCTTCAGGCGGGGGGCGTCATTGGGCATGATGATAACGGCAGGCGCGCCATGTTGGGCGGCGGCAAAGGCGACGCCTTGGGCATGGTTGCCGGAGGAAAAGGCGATCACGCCGCGTTTGCGGGTTTCGGGATCAAGGGCCGAGACTGCCGACCAGCCACCACGGAATTTGAACGAGCCGGTGTGTTGAAGACATTCGGGTTTGACGATGACGCGGCGGCCTGCGATCTCGTCAAGGAAGGGCGAGGTCAGGAGCGGCGTGCGGCGCGCGTGACCCTCAAGGCGCTGGGCGGCGGCGCGGATCATGTCGATATTCATGGCTGGGCCTCTTCTAGGGTGGCGATCCATGTCTGGAGCGCGGCCACGGATTGGGGTTCATCAAGGAAGGGGACATGGCCCCGGTTCGGCACGGTCGCCGCAATAAAGCCGGGGGCGCGACGGGCCATTTCGTCAAGCGTTTCGGCGCTCATCAGGTCAGAATTGGCGCCTCGAATTGCGGCGAGGGGCAGGTTTGCGAGCGTGTCGTAGAGCGGCCAGAGATCGGGGGCTTTGGCATTCGGGTCAAACGTGGCGGTGACAGCATCGCGCAGTTTCGGATCGTAGTTGATGCGCAGGCCTTCGGGGGTCTCAATAAAGTGTTTTTCGACCTCTTCGCGCCAGCGGCTTTCGGGCACATCATCAAACCCGGCCATGCGCGCGCCAAAGACGGCGGTGGCTTCGTCATGGGTTTTCCAGATCGGATTGCGCCCGAGGAAACCCATGATGACTTCAAGACCCTGAGTTTCGATTACGGGGCCAATATCGACGAAACAGACTCCGAGCAGGCGCTGTGGTGCCATGGCGGCCAGCGTCAGGGCGATCAGGCCGCCGCGCGAGGTTCCGAGGATGGCAGCCCTTTCCAGCCCGAGGTGGTCCATCAGAGCGAGGATGTCCTGCGCTTCTTGCGGGATGGTGTAGGTCATCGGATCGGCGGCCCAATCGGATTTGCCACGGCCGCGATAATCGGGGCAGATCACGCGGGTGCCGGACAGGGCGGGCAGGGCATAGTCGAAGTCTGTGCCGTTGCGGGTCAGACCAGAGAGGCAGAGCACCGGCAGGCCCGCACCTTCGTCGGTATAGTAGAGGGAGAGGCCATCGGAGGAAGTATAGGTCGGCATTCAGGCTCCTGCGAGATCGGGGATGGTGGTCAGGTCTTGGAGAACATGTTGCGGGGTCCAGGGCAGGCGATCCATGGGGGCACCGGCGCGGTTCACCCAAGCGGTGGTAAAACCATAGCCCGAGGCGGCGGCGGCGTCCCAGCCATTGGAGGAGACAAAGAGCACCTCGGGCGGGGCACAGCCGAAGCGATCACCCACAAGGTCATAGACGGCGCGGGCAGGTTTGAAGATGCCGACGCTTTCGACGCTTAGCACATCGTCGAGGAGGTCGCCGACACCGGCGCTTTGGACCGCGCCGTTGAGCATGGGCGGCGAGCCGTTGGAGAGGATTGCGGTATTGAGTCCGGCGGATTTGAGCGCGGCGAGCATGGCGGGCACTTCGGGATAGGCGGAGAGTTCCCAGTAAAGTTGCAGCAGGCGTTCGCGCAAGGCGGCATCGCCGGAAAGGCCGTTTGCCTCAAGGGCCCAGTCGAGACCGTCCTGCGTCACTTCCCAGAAATCGGTATGGGCCCCGGTCACGGCGCGCAGCCAGCTATATTGAAGTTGCTTGAGCCGCCAGTTTTCCGCGACTTGCGGCCAATGGGCGGAAAAGTCTTCGCGCCCCGGCTCTGTGGCGGCCTCGCGGGCGGCGGCGGCCACGTCAAAAAGCGTGCCGTAAGCGTCGAAGATGCAGGTGGTGATGGTCATGGTTTGTCCCCCTTGGCGGCATAGTGACAGGCAGAGCGAAGCTGTCAAACGGGAAGGGAGGTTTGTTTGCAATCCAAGGCCCGAATCATTAGGGTGCGCCCTTTATCAGTCGATCGGTGCGCCCGGTCGAGAGCCAGACAGAATTGGACAGAATATGACGGCTGCAAAATCGGGCGATACCGTCCGTATCCACTATACCGGCACCCTTAGCGACGGGTCGGTCTTTGATAGCTCCGAAGGCCGTGATCCGCTTGAGTTCACACTTGGCTCGGGGCAGGTTATCCCCGGTTTCGATACCGGCGTGACCGGCATGATCGTGGGCGACAAGAAGACCATCGAGATTGCCTGTGACGATGCCTATGGCCCGGTACATGAGGACGCCCGTCAGGACGTGCCGCGCGCCCAGATCCCGGCGGAAATTCCGCTCGAAGTTGGCATTCAGTTGCAGATGCAGTCGCCCACCGGGCAGGTTGTGCCGGTGACCGTTGTGGCAATCACTGAAGAGGCGGTGACGCTTGACGCCAACCACCCGCTGGCAGGTAAAGACCTGACCTTTGCGCTGGAGCTTGTGTCGATCGGCTAAGCCTTTCGCATCGTTGTTTTGGATTGGCCCGTGGGATCGCTCCTGCGGGCTTTTCTTTGGCGCCGTTGCCGGGGGAGACATTGTAGGCGTAGACTTGTGACGCAAGCACAAGCAGAGATAGGAGGCGCACCATGGCCAATCCGATGCAGGAGATCCTTGAGCGGATCGAGGCGTTGCAGGAGCAGCTTGAGGCAGAGATTGGCAAGCGCCGAGAGGCGTTTCGCTATCAGATCGAAAACGGCAGGATCGTGTTCGAGGAAGAGGCGCGGCGGCGGCATCGCGAGTTGCGGATCCGGCTTCTGGTGTTCCTGCGCCGCACGCGGCCTATGGTCGTTTTGACCGCGCCGGTGATTTATTCGCTGATTATTCCCTTTGTGATCCTCGATCTTTTCGTGACGGTCTATCAGGCGATTTGTTTTCCGATCTATGGCATTCCCAAGGTGCGTCGACGCGATCATATCCGCATTGATCGCCATCACCTTGCCTATCTCAACGCGCTGCAAAAGCTGAACTGTGTCTATTGCGGCTATGGCAACGGGCTCATCTCATTTGTGCGCGAAGTTGCGAGCCGCACCGAGGCCTATTGGTGCCCGATCAAACACGCGGCGCGGGTTGATGGCACACATGAGCGTTATGCCGGGTTCATGGAATTCGGTGATGGGGAAGGGTTTGAACGTGGGGTTGCTGCCTCGCGCAACAAACTGCGCAAGGAAGAGTAGGCGGGGACGTAATGCCCCTGCCTTATTTTAGAGGTTCTCGGGCTGGGGCATGCCGAGGATGTGGTAGCCGCCATCGACGCGGATGATCTCACCGGTGGTGCAGGCGCCGGCATCCGAGGCGAGGTAGACGGCGGTGCCGCCGACAGCTTCGAGCGTGGCATTGGCGCGCATCGGGGCGTTCTGTTCGGTTTGGCGGAAAGTCTTGCGCGCGCCGCTGATGGCGGCACCGGCCAGCGTTTTCATCGGGCCGGGTGAGATCGCGTTGACGCGGATGCCGTCGGGGCCGAGATCGTTGGCGAGATAGCGGGTTGCGGCCTCAAGTGCGGCCTTGGCGACGCCCATGACGTTATAGAATGGGGTGACGCGGTTGGAACCCTGATAGGTCAGGGTCAGGATCGTGCCGCCATTGTCCATCATCAGCGGATGCGCCCGACGCGCCACTTCGATCAGCGAATAGCAGGAGATATCGAGCGAATTCTTGAAGTTGGCGCGGGTGGTGTCCATGAAGCGCCCGCCGAGTTCGTTCTTGTCGGAATAGGCGATGGCGTGGACGACAAAATCAATCGTGCCCCAGCGCTCTTTCAGTTGGGCGAAAGCGGCGTCGAGCGAGGCGTCGTCGGTCACATCCACATCAACCATAAAGTCGCTTCCGACGCTTTCGGCGAGGGGGGCGAGGCGTTTGCCAAAGCCTTCTCCCTGATAGGTGAAGGCAAGTTCCGCCCCGGCCTCGGCCATGGCCTTGGCAATGCCCCAGGCGATGGAGCGTTCATTGGCGACGCCCATAATCAGGCCGCGTTTTCCGGAAAGTTGCTTCATTGTCGATCCCTTCACAGCCGGTTCTGAGTGGCCGGTTTCCAATGGCCGTTTTCACGGCTTACGTCAAGTCAACCGGGGCGGTGCCCCGGAATGAGAACAGGGCGCCAGCGGGGCGCCCTGTATCCGGTTTGCTTTACTGCCGCAGGCTCAGCCTTTGTATTTCGACAGGAGCATGGAGCCGTTGGTGCCGCCAAAGCCAAAGCTATTGGTCATCACCGTATCGAGGCCCGCGTTTTCCACCAGCGCGGTGGCGATTTCGCCTTCGTTGATCGCAGGGTCGAGAGTTTCGACGTTGATCGACGGGGTGATGAAATCGTTTTCGAGCATCAAGAGGCAGAAGATCGCCTCAAGCGCGCCCGCCGCGCCCTGAGCGTGGCCGGTCATGGATTTGGTCGAGGAAATTGGCGGCTGCTCCATGCCGTCAAAGACGCGGCGCACGGCTTCGACTTCGCCAACGTCACCAACGGGTGTCGAGGTACCATGGGCGTTGATATAGCCGACCTTGCGGCCTTCAGGCAGGGTTTCAAGCGCGAGGCGCATGGCGCGTTCGCCGCCTTCGCCGGAGGGGGCCACCATGTCATGGCCATCCGATGTTGCGGCGAAGCCGGTGACCTCGGCGTAGATCTTGGCACCGCGGGCAAGGGCGTGGTCGAGGTCTTCGAGGACGACGATGCCGCCGCCGCCGGAGATCACGAAACCATCACGAGTCTCGTCAAAGGCGCGCGAGGCGCTTTGCGGTGTGTCGTTATATTTCGAGGACATGGCGCCCATGGCGTCGAAGAGGCAGGAGAGCGTCCAGTCCAGCTCTTCGCCGCCACCGGCGAACATCACGTCCTGTTTGCCCATCATGATCTGCTCGGCGGCGTTGCCGATGCAATGCAGGGAGGTCGAGCAAGCCGAGGTGATCGAGTAGTTGATGCCTTTGATCGAGAACGCGGTCGCAAGGTTCGCGGAGATCGTCGAGGACATGCATTTGGGCACGGCGAAGGGGCCGATGCGTTTGGTCGCGCCAGTGTTCAGCACCACCTGATGCGCAGCAAGCATGGCCGAGGTGGACGGACCGCCAGAACCCGCGACAAGGCCGGTGCGGGTATTGACGACCTGATCTTCGGTCAGGCCCGCATCGGCGATGGCCTGTTGCATGGCGATATGGGCATAGGCCGCGCCATCGCCCATGAAGCGCAGAGTGCGTTTGTCGATGTGCTCTTTGGGGTCGATCTTGAGCGTGCCGGCGATCTGGCTACGGAAACCATGCTCGACCATTTCGGGGCTGGCTTCGATGCCCGATTTGCCCGCTTTGAGCGAGGCGAGAACCTCTTCGGCATTGTTGCCGATGGATGAGACAATCCCCAGTCCGGTAACGACGACGCGACGCATGTGCGACCTCCT
>JAAEZB010000041.1:0-14257 GCA_018223085.1 Paracoccaceae bacterium | reverse complement strand
AGCTCTCGGAGAGCGCGACCTTCATGTCCTTGACCTGATAGATCACTTCGCCGTCAGCTTCGACGATGCCATCGGCGACGCCCATGGTCAGGCGGCGGGTCTGGATCGCTTTGGTGAAGTCGATCTTGTAGGTGAGCATTTTGCGGTCCGGGCGGACCATGCCGGTCAGTTTGACTTCGCCGACGCCGAGCGCATAGCCGCGCCCTTGCCAGCCACGCCAGCCGAGGTTGAAACCGGTGAGCTGCCACAGGCCATCAAGGCCGAGACAGCCGGGCATGATCGGGTTGCCGGGGAAGTGGCAGTCGAAGAACCAGAGATCAGGCGTGATGTCGAACTCGGCCAGCACGTGCCCTTTGCCATGCGCGCCGCCATCGCCCGAGATGTCGGTGATGCGGTCCATCATCAGCATCGGCGGGGCCGGGAGCTGGGCGTTGCCGGGGCCGAAAAGTTCGCCACGGGCGCATTTGAGCAGGTCGTCTTTGTCGAAGCTGGTGGGATAGTCGGACATGCAGGCGTGCCCCTTTGTCATGATGGTTTTTCTCGCTCACGCCCCCTTATCATCCTGCCGAAGGGTCCCGCAAGAGCAGGCATCGGTTCAGGCGAGTGCGTCGCATTTGCGACAAGGTCGGTTTGCGACTGATTTTCAATTGAAAATCGGGTGTGTTTTCATATATGTTGCCGTGTGAAGTGAAAAGGCGGACCCGAATGCAAGTGACTGCGGTGAAAAACGGATCGAAATGGCTGGCGAATGCGGGGCTGCGCCCGACGCGGCAGCGTTTGACGCTTGCGACGCTTCTTGTGGGCGACGGTCAAAACCGCCATGTCACGGCAGAGAGTCTTTATGCCGATGCCAAGGCCGGGGGCGAAAGCGTCTCTCTGGCGACCGTTTACAACACGCTGCGCGCCTTTTGTGATGCCGGTCTCATGCAGGAGATCACGGTTGATGGCTCGAAGAGCTATTTCGACACCAACATGGACGATCACCCGCATTTCTTCTGGGAAGAAGAGCGCAAGCTTACGGATGCGCCGGTTGATCAGCTTGAGATTCGTCGCCTGCCGGACCTGCCCGAAGGGGCGGAGATTTCCAAGGTGGACGTGGTGATCCGTCTGCGCCACAAGTAAGGCGCGGCAAGAGAGACGAGAGAACGGGGGCCGCGAGGCCCCTTTTTCATGTCCGCCGTATGGGACAAGGAGGGGATGTCATGAAAGCGGTGCTTTATCGGGAATTCGGTGCGGCCAAAGATGTGGTGGCGGTTGAGGAGATCGCAACGCCATCGCCCGGCGCGGGCGAGGTTTTGGTGCGGGTGGCATTTTCGGGGGTGAACCCGTCGGACGTCAAGGCGCGGGCCGGGGCAAGACCCGGCGTGACCAAGCCGCCGTTCCCGGAGATCGCACCGCATAGTGATGGCTCTGGCGTGATCGAAGCTGTGGGCGCGGATGTGGATCCGGCGCGCGTGGGCGAGCGGGTTTGGATTTGGAACGGACAGTGGCAGCGACCTCTTGGGACGTGTGCCGAGTATATCGCGGTGCCAGAGGCGCAGGCTGTGGCGTTACCGCAGGGCGTGTCGCTTGAGGTTGGTGCGGTGCTTGGCATTCCGGGGTTGACGGCGGCGCATTGTGTCTTTGGTGGTGGCGATGTGGCGGGCAAGACGGTGCTTATCTCGGGTGGGGCCGGGACGGTCGGGCATCTTGCGGTGCAATTGGCCAAGTGGGGCGGGGCGCGCGTGATTGCGACGAGCTCGCCGAAGGATTTCGACAAGATGCGTAAGGCGGGGGCGGATCACGTGGTGGATTACCACAGTGAGAGCCTTGCCGCCGATATCCTTGCGGTGAATGGTGGTGCGCTGGTGGATGCCGCGGTCGAGGTGGAATTCGGGGAGAACGTTGCCACCTTGGCCGAGGTGATGGCGCCCAATGCACGGGTGGCGATTTACGGTTCGGCCAAGAACATGGCGCCGGTGATCCCCTTCGGCCCGATCCTGTTCAAGGCGCTGACGCTTGATGTCGTGTTGATCTATATCCTGCCGGAGTCGGAACGCGACGAGGCGATTGCCCGGTTGCATGGGGCACTGGCCGATGGGGCGCTTGATGTGCCGATCGAGGCGGTTTTTGCTGCGGAAGAGGTCGCCCAGGCGCATGAGGCAGTGGAGGCCGGTGGTCGGGACGGGGCGGTGTTGGTCGGGTTCTAGACCAGACGCCTTAGAACCACTGTCCCGGTTCCATCAGGCCGAGATCCAGGAGCTGACGTGAGTGCCATTCGAAGGGCACGGAGTTGTGCCAGCGGAAGGAATGGATATCGAAGGTCGAGCCGGGGTTGGTCTTGAGCGCCTTGGCGGTGCGGAAGGAACAGACAGCGGCGGTCAGGTTGTTGTGCCATTCGCAGCTATAGGTGTTCATCTCTTCATCGTTGAAGGTAAAGTCCGGCCGTAGTTCGAGGCCGGGCTTGGCCTGAAACAGGGACATGCGGTCGATCTTGCGGCGCTCGCTTGGGATGTGTTCCTCGTAGCGCCAGCGCAGGCCCCCAAAGAAATCGAGCTGGCGCTCTTTGGGGTGGTCGTGATTGTCGGGATCGGGGCGGGCGAGGGCGTAATATCCTGATTTGTCGAGCATGGCATCGTCGAGCGACACCGCGTTGGAATGGCCCGAGAGATCGCTTGCGTAGAGATCAACCACATAGGTCAGCATGGAAAAGCGGCGTTCTTCCATGTGGAACGTTGCCATCTCGCCGATGCTGCGGGTCTCGCAGAAGGGATAGAAGAGGTATTCGCCGTTGAAGCAGTAATAGAGCCAAATCCCCGGTGCGGAGGCGATGATCTTGTTGATGGCGTCGATCATTGGCTGGCCGGTGGGGCGCTCCATGGTGACGCGGACCACGGTCTTTGCGAGATCGTCTGAGAGCGGGAAGGCGGCGGGCATGAAGACAATGATCTTCATGAAGCCCAGTGTTTGGTGGTGGCGCAGGGTGGTGTCGATTTCGACTTCGTCCTCGATGAAGATCAGCGCCACTGGCCCTTTGGCCAGATGTACCGCGCCATCGCGCAAAAAGGCGGGGAGGGAGTCGTAGGTCATAAAGGCCCTTGCGTAAAATCAATCTGCTTGTTGGGTTCAAATTCCGTCAATTCGCCGGGCATTGCAAGCGGTAGGGGTTTTCATGTAGAGACGCGGCCTGAAACCGCGACAGGACCGGGCACATGGCCGATACAAAAAAGCTCTTTATCAAGACTTATGGTTGTCAGATGAATGTCTATGACAGCGAGCGCATGGCAGAGGCCATGGGCGGGGCAGGCTATGTTACGACGGATAGCCCGGATGATGCGGATATGATCCTGCTCAACACCTGCCACATTCGCGAAAAGGCAGCCGAAAAGGTCTATTCCGAACTGGGCCGTTTCAAGGGTCTCAAAGCGGAAAATCCGGACCTCAAGATTGGCGTGGCGGGATGCGTTGCGCAGGCCGAGGGCGAAGAGATCATGCGCCGTCAGCCGCTTGTCGATCTTGTCGTGGGGCCGCAGGCCTATCACCGGCTGCCCGAGATGGAAGCGAAGGCGCAAGCTGGGGAGAAGGCGCTCGACACGGATTTTCCCGAGGAAGACAAATTCGAGAAGCTGAAGAGCCGACCCAAGGCCAAGCGCGGTCCGACGGCGTTCCTCACGGTGCAGGAGGGGTGTGACAAGTTCTGTGCCTTCTGCGTGGTGCCCTATACGCGCGGCGCGGAGGTCAGTCGTCCGGTCGAGCGGATCATTGGCGAGGCGCGCGACCTTGTGGAGCGCGGGGTGCGCGAGATCACGCTTTTGGGGCAGAACGTCAACGCTTATCACGGCGCGGGACCGGGGGGCGATGCGTGGTCCCTGGCCAAGCTGATCTGGGAACTTGATAAGGTCGACGGGTTGGAGCGTATTCGTTTCACCACGAGCCACCCCAACGACATGAGCGATGACCTTATTGAGGCGCATGGGGAATGCCAGAAGCTCATGCCGTATCTGCATCTGCCGGTGCAGTCGGGGAGCAACAAGATTCTCAAGCGGATGAACCGCAGCCATGACCGCGATAGCTATCTGCGCCTGATTGAGAAGATCCGTGCGGCGCGGCCCGATATTCTTTTGTCGGGGGATTTCATTGTCGGTTTCCCGGAGGAGACGGCAGAGGATTTCGAGGACACGATGGACCTCATCCGTGAGGTGCAATACGGGCAGGCGTTCAGCTTTAAATACTCGTCGCGCCCCGGCACTCCGGCGGCAGAGCGTCCGCTTGTCGATGATGCGGAGGCGAGCGAGCGGCTTTACCGTTTGCAGGCGCTTATCACCGAGCAGCAACGCGCCATTCAAGATAGCATGGTTGGGCGCGAAGTCGGGGTTCTCTTTGAGAAGCCGGGACGGTTCGATGAGCAGATGGTTGGCAAGTCGGATTATCTGCATGCGGTGCATGTAAAGGACACGGACGCCGGTGTCGGAGACCTGCGCCGGGTGAGAATCGTGGAGAGCGGGGCGAACTCTTTGGCTGGCGTTGTCGTTGACGATTGATGCATTGAGCGAAACAATCGGGCAATACGCCTAAGGGTTGTTGTTAAAGCTGGTTGTAATGGCGCCGTTCGGGGCGTTTCGACGCGGCAGAAAACACATTGTTGCCATAATTGGCTACCAGATATTGTGAAACGCTCTTCACAGGGTGTCTAAATTTGCTACAGTGACCGACATTATGAAATCGGTCATTCTACATCCTTTGGGTGGTGGTCTGGCCGGGTATTGGCAGAGGATATTGCTGTGGCGGATAAACGTAAAAGCATGATCCGGGCCGTTCTCGGGGGCGCAATGGCGGCATGTTTCGCGCTGGTCACCCTGGCACAGCCCGCAGCGGCACAGAACCAGCGCACTGTGCTTGGTCAGGAATACATTCCGACAATCTGGGTCGATCCAGATGGATGCGAACATTGGGTGATGGATGATGGGGTCGAGGGCTATATGACCCCGCATGTGAGCCGGCAGGGTATTCCGGTTTGCCGCCGTGGCAATGTCTGCGGCGTGATGCCGTCGGACCAGTTCTTTGCCACCGACAAATATTACATCAACGCGGCCAATCGTCAGCGCCTTGCGAGCTTCTTCAAGAACGCGACCGCCTCGGCCTTTATCATTGCCGGTCACACGGATAGCCGCGCCAGCGACAGCTACAACATGCGTCTGAGCTATAACCGGGCCAATTCGGTTGCCAAGATCGCCCGTTCGGTCGGTGCGCGTGTCATTGACGTGCGCGGCTATGGCGAGCGGATGCCGCGCGCCACCAATCGGAGCTCATCCGGTATGGCGCAGAACCGGCGCGTCGAAATCATTTGTATCCGTTAAGGGAGAATGGACATGAAACTCTCTCGGGGACTTCTTTTCCTCGCTCTGGCCACATCTCTGGCGGGCTGTGTTGACAACAAAGTCGACAAAACCGTGGACCGTGGCTTTGACAGCAAACACCTGAGCCAGCTCAAGGCTGGTATCTGGGTTGACCCCAATGGCTGTGACCACTGGATCATCGACGATGGCGTCGAGGGCTATCTGTCGCAGCGCCTTGACCCCTATGGTAAGCCGGTCTGCTCCGGTGCGGCGCCTCCGGGCGTGGCAACCGGGCCGTTCAAAAAGGGCTCGGCCTTCAAAGACCAGATTTGATGCAAATCGCATCCAGAGAAAGGGCCGCGTGTTTCACCACGCGGCCCTTTTTTGTGACAGTCTTGCGAAATCAGCTCTGCTTTGGCTTGCGCCTCGGCGCGGGACTTGGCACCGTTGAGAGGAAGAGTCGCATGTGCAGGAGAATTGATTGGCCACAGGTGCCCTGACCCCGCCGTCCCCGTCCGAAACCCTCGGCGAAACCCTTGTCGAATTTCCGGATAACCGATTGCTGATCGACCTTTGCGGCGAATATGACCGCAACTTGGCCGACATAGAACAGAAGCTCTCTGTCCAGATTTTGCGCCGTGGCAACCAGCTTGCCATTCATGGCGAAGAGCCAGCCCGCAAGGAGGCGGTCGAGGTTCTTGAGGCGCTTTATAATCGGCTTGAGACCGGAAAGTCCGTCGAGCATAGCGATATTGACCGCGAAATCCGCATGGGCGGATCCGAGGTCGATACCGGCACGCGGGCTGGAGATCAGCTTGAGATGTTCAAGGGCGGTCCGGTTGAGATCAAGACCCGCAAGAAGCTCGTGGAGCCACGCACCGATGCGCAGAAGGCTTATGTGCTCTCGCTGTTCAATCATGAGCTGGCCTTTGGCATTGGCCCGGCGGGCACCGGCAAGACCTATCTCGCTGTGGCCGTGGGCGTGTCGATGTTTATTGAGGGGCATGTGGACCGGATTATCCTGTCGCGTCCGGCGGTGGAGGCGGGCGAAAAGCTCGGCTATCTGCCCGGAGACATGAAGGACAAGGTCGATCCCTATATGCAGCCGCTCTATGACGCGCTGAACGATTTCCTGCCGGGCAAGCAGCTTGCCAAGCTGATCGAGGAAAAGCGCATCGAGATTGCGCCGCTGGCCTTTATGCGCGGGCGGACGCTGGCGAATGCTTTTGTCGTGCTCGACGAGGCGCAGAACGCGACGACGATGCAGATGAAGATGTTCCTTACCCGCCTTGGCGAAGGATCTCGCATGGTCATTACCGGCGACCGCAGCCAGATCGACCTGCCGCGTGGCGTGCCGTCGGGGCTCAAGGATGCTGAGCGCCTTTTGACGGGCATCGACAATATCTCGTTCAACTATTTCACCGCCTCCGACGTGGTGCGCCATCCGCTTGTGGCAGCGATCATCAAGGCCTATGACGCCGATGAACAGAATACCTTGGCCAAGAAGGGCTAGGGCCTTCATTCTGGCACAAATATTCACGGGGGTGTGGGGGTAGATCGCCCCCACGGAGATGGCCGCATGCTGACCGATGTGATTCTTGAAGATGACCGCTGGCAGGGGCTCGATTTTGAGGCGCTGGCCGAGAGGGCTGCGCAGGAGGTTCTTGGATATCTTGGCCTTGAGGTGGAGGATTGGGAGGTCGCGGTTCTGGCCTGTAATGATGCACGCATTGCCGAGTTGAATGCGGATTTCCGCGACAAGCCGACGGCGACGAATGTGTTGTCATGGCCTTCGGAAGAGCGGGGTGCCGAGGAGGATGGGGAGCGTCCCTTGCTGCCGGAGCCGGGGTTTGACCCGGAACTTGGCGATATTGCGATTGCCTATGAGACCTGTGCGCGCGAGGCCGAAGAGGCGGGCAAATCCATGGCGGACCATGTGACGCATCTCATGGTGCATGGGGTGCTTCATTTGCTTGGCTATGACCATATCCGTGACAAGGATGCCACTCTTATGGAGGG
The DNA here is from genome assembly GCA_018223085.1 of Paracoccaceae bacterium. Taxonomy (GTDB): domain Bacteria; phylum Pseudomonadota; class Alphaproteobacteria; order Rhodobacterales; family Rhodobacteraceae; genus Shimia. The sequence continues at coordinate 6,923 of JAAEZB010000041.1, read as the reverse complement.
GCTGGAGACGGTGATACTTGGCAAAATGGGCATTGCTGACCCATATAGAGATTGAAACGGGGCGTATCCCCTTTGGAAAGGTGAAATGGGCGACAGTCAGGACGGGTCCTCTAACGCAGCGCCGCGCGCGCAGCCTCTGGGCCAGACACATAAGAGCAGCGGCTTTTTCGGCCGTATCGTAGAAGCACTCAGCCCGGGCGAGGCAGAGACTGGTCCGGCGACCGGTTCCCAACCCGCCCAAGCGCCAAGAACTCACGGTATGATGAACCTGCGTCGGATGCGGGTTGAGGATGTGGCGATCCCGATGGCGGATATCGTCGCCGTGCCGGGCAATATCAGCAAAGACGAGCTTGTCCGGGTCTTCCACGACAGTGGCATGTCGCGCTTGCCGGTTTATGAAGGCACGCTTGATACGCCGCTTGGGTTCATTCACCTCAAGGATTTCGCCTTGAAACACGGGTTCGCCGCCGAGAACGGGAAATTCGATCTCGCGGCGATGCTGCGTCCGCTTTTGTTTGTGCCGCCTTCGATGCCAATCGGGGTTTTGCTGGCCAAGATGCAGGCCGGACGACGGCATATGGCGCTTGTGATTGATGAATATGGCGGTGTGGACGGGCTTGTGACCATCGAGGACCTGATTGAACAGGTGATCGGTGAGATCGAGGACGAACATGACGTGGATGAAGACAAGCTCTGGCTTCAGGAAGGCGAGGGGAGCTACCTCGCGCAGGCCAAGGCACCGTTGGACGAGTTTCAGGCCGAGGTTGGCCGCGATTTGACGTCGCATGCCGAAGTGGACACCGAGGAAGTCGATACGCTCGGCGGGCTGGTGTTTATGCTATCGGGCAACGTGCCGGCGCGTGGTGAGGTTGTGACTCACCCTGACGGGACCGAATTCGAGATCGTCGATGCCGATCCGCGCCGGATCAAGCGGCTGCGGGTGCGGTTTGCCGATGCTGTCGGCGGCTGAACGCGCGCTCGGGCGCTGGTGGCAGGCGCGGCGCGGGCGGGATCAGCTTTTGCTTATGCTTGCGCTGGGTGCCGAGGCTGCGCTGGGCCAAGCGCCGTTTTCGCTACCGATGTTCAGCTTGCTTGGTTTTGCGCTGACGTTTGCCTTTTTCTCGGCGATGCAGTCTCCGCGCGAGGCGTTCTGGAGCGGTTTGGCCTTTGGCAGCGGGTATTTTGCGGTCGCCCTGCACTGGATCGTGCAGCCCTTTCTTGTTGATGTCGCCCGACATGGTTGGATGGCGCCGTTTGCGTTGGTGCTTATGGCGGTCGGGTTGGCCTTATTCTGGGGGGCGGCGTTTGGCGTGGCGCGCTGGGCTGGGCGGTCCGCTTGGGTCTTGGTGCCGCTGATTGCGTTGGCAGAGCTTGGGCGCGCCTATCTTTTCACTGGCTTTCCCTGGGCCATGCCAGCCTATGGCCTAGTCGATGGATTGGGCGGACAGGCGGCGGCGTGGATCGGGCCGCATGGGTTGAACCTTCTCTTCCTCGCGATTGCGGTTACGCTGGCCATGGGGCTGGCGCGGCCCGCGGTTGGTGTGGCGGGGATCATTGTCGCGAGCGTGGCGCTCTGGCCGGTGCCACAGGCACAGGACGCGCCCCCCGATGCGCCGATCCTGCGTCTTGTGCAGCCCAACGCACCACAGCATCTCAAATGGCATCCGGATCATGTCTGGAAACATTTTGGCCGCGCCATCGAGGCGACCCGCGCCGGGGACGAACGGCCCGACCTTATCATCTGGCCCGAAACCTCGGTGCCCGTTCGCCTGAGCGATGCGCGCAATACGCTCTCGGTTATTGCAAGCGCGGCGCGGGGTGTGCCGGTGGTTCTTGGGATGAATCGCACCAGCGGGCGGCGCATTTACAATTCGGCAGTGGTTCTTGACGAAAAGGGCGTTGTGGCCGGGGTTTACGACAAGCATCACCTTGTGCCGTTCGGGGAATATGTACCGTTTGGGGATATGATGGCGCGGATTGGAATTCACGGGCTCGCGGCGCGGGATGGGGCAGGGTATTCGGCCGGGCCGGGGCCACAGCTCCTCGACCTTGGGGCGGTGGGAAAGGCCTTGCCGTTGATCTGTTACGAGGTGGTGTTTCCGCAGGATGTGCGGGGCACGTCCGAGCGTCCGGGCCTGTTGATGCAGATCACAAATGACGCCTGGTTCGGGACGTTTTCCGGCCCTTACCAACATCTGCAACAAGCGCGGATGCGGGCGATTGAGATGGGGCTGCCGCTTGTGCGGGCGGCCAATACTGGCATCTCTGCGGTGATCGACGCACGCGGACGGGTCATCGCGCAGTTGGGCCTGAACGAAGCGGGCTATGTCGATGCGGCATTGCCCGGTGTACGGACGCAAACAATTTATGCAAGGACCGGGGATTTCCCCCTCGCGGCTATCATGGCGCTTTTGATTGCCCTGACGCTTTGGCGCAGGCGTGGCAAAAGCGATTGACCCTTGCAGGCAGGGCGCGTAAGCCCATTATCAATTGTTGTCACAACGGCTTCCTGGCGTGGCGACGTAATCCCAATGGAGCATTTCATGAGCAGACAGAACTACACCTTCACCTCGGAATCGGTCTCTGAGGGGCATCCTGACAAGGTGTGCGACCGCATTTCCGACGCTGTGTTGGACGCCTTCCTTGCCGAAGAGCCCGAGGCTCGGGTGGCCTGTGAAACCTTTGCCACGACGAACCGTGTTGTGATCGGTGGTGAGGTCGGGCTTTCGGATAAGGACAAGCTGCACGATTATATGGGCCGGATCGACGAGATCACCCGCGCCTGTATCAAGGATATCGGCTACGAGCAGGACAAGTTCCACCACGAGACGGTGGAAATCACGAACCTGTTGCATGAGCAATCCGCGCATATCGCGCAAGGGGTCGATGCGGCCGAGAACAAGGACGAAGGTGCGGGCGATCAGGGTATCATGTTCGGCTATGCCACCAATGAGACCGAGGCCCTCATGCCGGCTCCGATCCAGTATGCACATGCGATCCTGCGCCGCCTTGCGGAGGTGCGCAAGAACGGCACCGAGCCGAGCCTTGGCCCGGATGCGAAATCGCAGCTTTCGGTGATCTATGAGCATGGTAAGCCGGTGGGGGTTTCCTCGATCGTTTTGTCGACGCAGCATCTTGATGCGGCGATGACCTCGGACGATGTGCGTGCCGTGGTCGAACCCTATATCCGCGAGACCCTGCCGGAGGGCTGGATTAGTGCCGATACGATCTGGCACGTGAACCCGACGGGAAAATTCGTCATCGGCGGCCCCGATGGGGATGCCGGTCTCACCGGGCGCAAAATCATTGTCGATACTTATGGCGGTGCGGCACCACATGGTGGCGGGGCATTCTCGGGCAAAGATCCGACCAAGGTTGACCGGTCGGCGGCATATGTGGCGCGCTATCTTGCCAAGAACATCGTTGCCGCAGAGATGGCAGATCGCTGCACCGTGCAGCTGTCCTATGCGATTGGCGTGGCCGAACCACAGTCGGTCTATGTCGACACCCATGGCACCGGTGAAGTGTCCGACGCGCAGATCGAAACGGCGATCCGTGAGGTGATGGACCTGACCCCGCGCGGTATTCGCACCAAGCTTGAGCTTAACAAACCGATCTTCCAGCGCACCGCGGCCTACGGTCACTTTGGCCGCGCCCCGGAGGCCGATGGCGGCTTTAGCTGGGAAAAAACGGATCTCGTCGAGGCGCTTAAGGCGACCGTGTAAGACAAGGCCCGATATACGGGACTAAGACAGGCCAAAGCCCTCCCTAACGGAAGGCTTTGGCCTAATGCGTTTCTTGTGGCAGTCTTGAGGCGCGAACGGGAGGATTGCACATGTTGTTGGATGTCGCGCTGCCATTGTCTTTGGCTTTCATCATGTTTTCTTTGGGCTATGGCCTGACCTTTGCGGATTTTGGCCGGGTTCTCGCGGTGCCGCGCGCCGCGATTGCCGGTATTGTTCTACAGGTTGTTGCGGTGCCACTGGTCTCTTTCCTGTGTTTGCAGCTTGTTGACCTACCACCGGCGATGGCCTTCGGGGTGATGATCCTTGCGTTTTGTCCGGGGGGCGTTACGTCCAATATCCTGACAAAAATTGCGGGCGGGACCGTGGCCTTGTCGATCACCCTAACGGCGGTGGTTAGCCTGATGTCGGTAGCGACGGTGCCTGTCTTGGTGGGCTGGGCTGCGACGACGTTTCTTGGCGATGCGGCGGAAACGATCAATGTGACGGCCATAGCCGTGTCGATGTTTGCGATCACGGCTGTTCCGGTGGTGCTTGGTCTTTTGATCCGGTTCCTCGCGGAGGACTTCGCTCAGCGTACCGAGGCATTGGTGTCGCGGCTGGCGTTGATCCTGTTCGTGGTGATCGTCGTGGCGGCGCTCGCTTCGAACTGGGGGTTGTTTGTCGAAAATATCGGCCATTTGGGGCCGCTTCTTATTGCGATGAACGCGGTGCTTCTTGTGCTTGGTATGGGGATTGCGCGGGCGATCGGATTGAATGGCGCGGACGGGGTTTGCATTTCTATCGAAATGGGGGTGCAGAATGCTGCGCTTGGCATCACGGTTGCGGGGCTTGTCGCGCAGGTCGGAGGAATTCCCGAATATGCTGTTCCAGCGGCCGTTTATGGGATCACGATGTATATCGTGACCATTCCGGGGATATTTGTCCTGCGTAAGGTTTTTGGCGAGGCTTGACGGCGCGCGTCTCACAGGGCAGATGCGGGGCCGGTTTTAAAAGGGTTCGTGATGGCAGACCGGAAACATCCCTCGGGCGCCCCTTGGCGCAATTTTTATGGCCGCTTCAAGGGCAAGGGCCTGCGCAAGTCGCAGGAGGTCTATCTTGACGAGGATCTGGCGGCGCTGTCGCCGGGCAAGGTCACGTGGGAAGAGAACCCCGAGCGTGACAATATCGACCTTGAGGTGCTTTTCGGCGGCAAGGATGTCTGGCTCGAAATCGGGTTTGGTGGCGGTGAGCACATGGTGCATCAGGCCGTGCAAAACCCAGGAGTCGGGATCATCGGCTGTGAGCCTTATATCAACGGCGTGGCGATGCTTTTGGGTAAGATTCGTGAGGCGGAGGCCGAGAATATTCGAGTCCATCCCGGCGATGCGCGGGATATGTTCGATGTGTTGCCCGAAGCCAGTATTTCGCGAGCGTTCCTTCTCTATCCCGATCCATGGCCGAAGAAGCGGCACCATCGGCGCCGGTTTGTGACGCCTGAGCATCTTGAGCCGCTGGCGCGAGTTTTGAAGCCGGGAGCGATTTTCCGGGTGGCGACGGATATTCCCGATTATGTGCGCCAGACGCTTGAACAGGTGCCAAAACACGGGTTCGAGTGGTTGGCCGAGGAGCCGGCGGATTGGCGCGAGCCTTGGGGCGATTGGATTTCGACCCGCTATGAGCAAAAGGCTTTCCGCGAAGGGCGGGTGCCGCATTACCTCACCTTTCGGCGCAAGTAAGACGTCTGACCCACCCCCGCTAAGGGGTTGGGCCATCCGGCCTGTCAAGGAACAGGCGGTAGGGGCGTTGCCCCTCTTGCCCCTAAAGGGGCAATTCACCCCAGGATATTTATAGCAAGAGGAAGAGGGGAGGCTTGCGTGGCATGGACGGCTGCGCGGTGTTGCGGTAACAGCTTGGGGCAAGAGCAAAAGAGGAATTGCCCATGTCCGGACACGGCACCCCCATCCCGATGACCTCCAGTCCCTGTGGCCCGCTTCGTGGCGAGGCGCATGTGCCGGGCGACAAATCGATCTCGCACCGATCGCTCATCCTTGGGGCGATGGCCGTGGGGGAGACGAAGATCACCGGGCTTCTTGAAGGAGAGGACGTGTTGGACACGGCCAAGGCGATGCGCGCCTTTGGGGCCGAGGTGACGCGTGATGAGGATGGTGTTTGGCGTGTGCATGGCGTTGGAGTCGGCGGTTTTGCCGAGCCGGAGAACGTTATTGATTGCGGTAATTCGGGCACTGGCGTGCGCCTTATCATGGGTGCCATGGCGACGACGGGGATCAGCGCGACCTTTACCGGCGATGCCTCGTTGAACAAACGGCCCATGGCGCGGGTCACCGATCCGATTGCCCTTTTTGGGGCGCAGGCGGTGGGGCGCTCTGGGGGGCGGTTGCCGATGACCATCGTGGGGGCGGCAGAGCCAATCCCCGTTCGCTATGAGGTGCCAATGCCGTCGGCGCAGGTCAAATCGGCAGTGCTTCTTGCCGGGCTGAATGCGCCGGGTAAAACTGTGGTGATCGAAAAGGAAGCGACGCGGGATCATACAGAGCGGATGTTGACCGGGTTCGGTGCAGAGGTTACGACCGAGGTTACAGACGAGGGGCGGGTGATTACGCTCACCGGGCAGCCGGAACTCAAGCCGCAGGCCATTGTTGTGCCGCGCGATCCGTCGAGTGCGGCTTTTCCGGTTTGTGCGGCGTTGATCGTGCCGGGGTCGGATGTTCTTGTGCCCAATATCGGACTTAACCCGACGCGGGCGGGGCTATTCACGGCGCTCAAGGCGATGGGCGCGGACTTGACCTATGAGAACCTGCGCGAGGAGGGGGGCGAACCGGTGGCGGACCTGCGGGCACGCTTCTCGCCGGACCTTAAGGGGATCGAAGTCGACCCGGCAGGTGCAGCAAGCATGATCGACGAATACCCGGTTCTGTCGGTGGTCGCAGCTTTTGCGCAGGGCGATACGGTGATGCGGGGCGTCAAGGAATTGCGCGTCAAGGAAAGCGACCGGATTGATGCCATGGCCAAGGGGCTTCGGCTCAATGGAGTCGAGGTTGAGGAAGGCGAGGATTGGTGGATCGTCAAGGGGCGTGGGGCTGGCAATGTGCCGGGCGGTGCGACCTGTGAGAGCCATCTCGATCACCGGATTGCCATGTCCTTTATGGTTATGGGGATGGCGGCGCAGAAACCGGTCAG
>JAAEZB010000040.1:4231-25672 GCA_018223085.1 Paracoccaceae bacterium | reverse complement strand
GAAGTCGACGATGGCGGGCTTGATGCGGCGCTTGAGGCAGCCGAAGAGATGCTTGTCGAGGGCGATGCGCAGAGCGCGGGCGAGACCTTTGCCGCGATCCTTGAGCAGGAGCAGGATAACGCGGCGGCCTTTGGCGGGCTGGTGCGGGCCAATATCGCGATGGGTGCGCTTGAGCAGGCGGAAGCCGTTCTTGCGCAATGCCCCGAGGCGATGGCCACGACGCCGGAAGTTGAAGCGGCACGGGCGCAGTTCGAACTCGCCAAGCAGGCAGAGAATGCCGGGCCGGTGGCAGAGTTGCGCGCGGCGGTCGAGGCCGAGCCGGACAATCATCAGGCGCGGTTCGACCTTGCGCAGGCGCTTCATGCGGCGGGCGAAACGGAAGCGGCGGTTGATGAACTGCTTGAGTTGTTCCGGCGGGATCGCGAATGGAACGAAGGGGCGGCCAAGGCGCAGCTCTTTACCATTTTCGAGGCGCTCAAGGCGAACGATCCGGTGGTGCTCAACGGGCGGCGCAAGCTTAGCTCGATGATATTTGCCTAAAGGGCAAAGCGCGCTAAGCTTTCCCATATGTTCAAAGTGACCGATCTTCCCGGAACGATCCCGGTATTTCCCTTGCCGGGGGCGCTGCTTTTGCCGCGCTCTCGTCTGCCGTTGCATATCTTTGAGCCGCGTTACCTCGCGATGCTCGACGATGCGCTCAAGACGCCGGGGCGGTTGATCGGGATGGTGCAACCCAATGAGGTTCCGGGCCGGGATGGGCCGGGATTGCAGAGTATCGGCTGTGTTGGGCGGGTCACGCAGTTCTCGGAGACCGAGGACGGGCGGTATCTCATCACGCTGGCGGGGATTTCGCGGTTCCGTGTGGTACGCGAGGTCGAGGGGTTTACGCCTTATCGGCGCTGCGAGGTAAGTTGGGACGGGTTCGAGAAGGACCTTGGCGCGGCAGAACGCGATCCGGGGGTGGACCGGGGCGCGCTCATGGCGCTTTTGGAGCGGTATTTCGAGTCTATGGATCTCTCGACGGATTGGGAGACGTTGCGGGATGCGGAGGATGAATTGCTAATCAATTCGCTTTCCATGCTTCTTGACTTTGCCCCCGAGGACAAGCAGGCGCTTCTTGAGGCGCCGTCGCTTGCGACGCGGCGGGAGACCCTCGTAACATTGATCGAATTCGCGCTCAGAGGCGGCGCGGGAGAGGATATGATCCAATGAGTGAACAGCAGGCACCGCTTTTTGATCGCCGGATGCTTGAGGCGCTGGTGTGCCCGCAGACGCGCGGGGTTCTGGAATATGATGCCGAGGCGCAGGAATTGATTTCCAAGAGCGCGAATCTGGCTTTTCCGATCCGCAATGGCATCCCGGTGATGTTGGTCGATGAGGCGCGGGTTCTGGATTAGGGGCGCTGCCCCTCTGGGTCTTTGGCCCATTCACCCCGGGATATTTTCAGCAAGAGGAAGAGCGTTCAGGGGGTTTTAACCTCTGGCATGTTTGCATGGGGCGTCACCAGAAGGAGGCGGCCATGTCCAGAGTGAGCCCGGCGGATGCGCTGGGGTATATCCGAGAAGAGATTGCAGCCCTGAAACAGCGGGAGGCGGAGCTTAAATCGCGCCTGATTGCAGAGGGCGTAGAAGAGGGCGAGGCCTATTCGGTCGAGCTTTGCGAAGTGCGGCGCAAGGTGTTTCGCTATGACCGGCTGCCGCGCGCGTTCTTATGCGATCCACGTTATTGGGACGAGCGGCTTTCGGTCGAGTTGCGTGTGGTGGAACGATCAGTAGACCTTGGCGGTGCGCGGCTTAGCGCATGAGGGCGGGAAGGTCGCCGGTCAGGCCAGCGGCCTCGCGGATCATGCCTCGGCGCAGGGGCGGAATCGCGTTAACAAGCCCCATGCCGAGGTCACGACCAAGGCGTAGCAGCGGATTGTCGTTCGAGAACAATTTGTTCGTAAGATCCGTTGCGGCGATGAGAGCCTGCGTGTCGAAGCGGCGCCATTCCTGATAGCGTTCGAGGGTTTGCAGGGTCCCAATGTCTTCGCCGCGGCGGCGGGCTTCGTCAAGGATCTGCACAAGGGCACCGACATCGCGTAGCCCGGCGTTGAGGCCCTGCCCGGCGATGGGATGCATGCCGTGGGCGGCGTCCCCGACAAGGGCGATGCGGTCGGCGACGAAAGCGTCGGCCACGGTCAGGTTCAGGGGATAGGTAAAGCGTTTGCCCGCGAGGGAAATCTCGCCCAGGAAATCGCCGAAACGGGGGCGCAGGGCGGCGATGTAATCTTCGTCCGAGAGCGATTGGAAATGCGCCGCGGTCTCGTCATCTTCGCTCCAGACGATGGAGGAGATATTGCCCGGCAGGGGCAGGATCGCGAGGGGGCCGGGGGGCATGAAGAACTGATGCGCGACGCCGTTATGGGGCTTTTCATGGGCGATGGCGCAGACGAGGGCGGTTTGGCCATAGCCCCAGCCGCTCCGCGTAATGCCAGCGCGGCGCTGCACGCCGGATTGGCGCCCGTCGCAGCCGACAAGGAGGCGAGCGCGGATAGTACGGCCCGAGGCAAGGGTTGCTGTCACACCGGAGGCATCCACGTCCTGATCGACGACGGAGTCTTCGGTCAGGAGGGTGATGCGATCATCTTCGTCCATGGCGGCGAGGAAGGCGCGATAGAGAAAGCGATCCTCCAGCATGTAGCCCATGGGGCCTTCCTCAAGCGCGCCGCGTTCGAAATGCAGGAAGAAGGGCGAAGGGCCTTCGCCCGCGCGCCCGTCGGTGACCTTGATTTCGTTCATCACCTGCGCGTCGGCGACGACACGGGGCCAGACCCCAATCGCGTTCAATAGCCGGGTTGAGGCAAGGGCCAGCGCATAGCCGCGCCCGTCGAAATTGTCCTCGGCACGGGCCGAGCGGGGGCGGGGGTCTACCACGGTGACGGAAAAACCGGCCTGCGCCAGCCCGAGGGCAAGCGCGGGGCCGTTCAGCCCGCCGCCTGCGATGACGATATCCTGATCATAGGTCATGGGCCAAATATGCTGCTGCAATCGGGATTGTCCATGCCGCGCGGGGCCGCTACCGTCGCTTTGGCAGATATTCGCGAGGGGAATGGCATGTTGGATTGGCTTGGAAAAAGCGCGGCGGAGCTTGGGCGGGGGATTGGCGAGGGCGCGATTGATCCTGTGGCGCTTACCCAGGCGTTTCTTGGCGCGATTGATAGCCATGACGCCCGCGACCGGATTTATACCGTTGTGACCCATGACCGCGCATTGGCCGAGGCCGAGGCAGCGGCCGAGCGGGCGCGGGCGGGATTGCGGCTCTCGCTGCTCGACGGGGTGCCGATCTCTTGGAAAGACCTGTTTGATAGCGCCGGGGTTGCGACCGAGGCGGGATCGAAACTCCTTGAGGGGCGCGTGCCGGGGCGCGATGCGGAGGTGCTTCGCAATGCGACGGCGCTTGGCCTCGTGTGTCTTGGCAAGACGCATATGTCGGAGCTTGCCTTTTCGGGGCTGGGCCTTAACCCGATGACGGAAACGCCGCCCTGTATCAACGATCCGCATGCGGTTCCGGGGGGATCGTCCTCGGGGGCGGCAGCGTCGGTGGCGTTTGGCCTTGCGGCGGCGGGGATCGGTTCGGACACGGGCGGATCGGTGCGGATTCCGTCAGCTTGGAACGATCTTGTGGGGCTCAAGACCACGGCGGGGCGGGTGTCTTGCGAGGGTGTTGTACCGCTGGCGGCGAAGTTTGACACGGTGGGGCCCTTGTGCCGCACGGTTGAGGATGCGGCGCTCATGCTGGCGGTTTTGGAGGGGCGGCAGCCTGCGGACCTGCGCGGTGCCTCGCTTCAAGGCAAGCGGTTTGCCCTGTTGCAGACGGAGGCGCTTGACGATGTGCGCGAGGCTCCGATGGCGGGGTATTTGCGCGCGGTTGGGCGGTTGCGTGATCTTGGCGCGGACCTTGTGCCGATTGAGGCCCCGGAAGTTTCCGAGGCGCTTGCGCTATCCGGGCCGCTTTTTACGGCGGAGGCCTATGGCACGTGGCGCGATGTGATCGAGGCCGCGCCGGAGAAGATGTTTGACCAGATCCTTGAACGGTTCCGGGCCGGGGCGAGCTTTGACGGGCCGACCTATGTTGCGGCGTGGCAGAAACTTGATGCGTATCGGGCGCGGTGGGATGCGCGGATTGCCGGGTTCGATGCGGTGCTTTTGCCGACTTCACCGATCCTGCCGCCGGATGCGGCGCGGCTCATGACGGATCAGGACTATTACGTGACCGAGAACCTTTTGGCGCTGCGCAATACGCGGATTGGCAATCTTATGGGATCAGCGGCGATGTCGCTTCCGACCGGGGTGCCGAGCTGTGGGTTGATGATGCTGGCACCGCCGATGGCGGAAGAGCGGCTATTGCGGACCGCGGCGGCGGTCGAGGCGGCGCTGGCGGAAGAGTAGGTTGGGCGCAAATGCCACAACGCGCGGCTTTGAGGGCATTTTTCTGGACGAAAGGGGCGGCCTTTTGTAGTCTGGGAAAAACGGGACGCAAACGATCCCGAACCTTGAGGCAGTACGAATATGTTTCCCGAGCGGTTTTCGAACCTTCCGGCCTATGCGTTTCCGCGCTTGCGGGCGCTTTTGGACCATCATCAGCCCGGCGGCGATGTGGTGCATATGACCATTGGCGAGCCGAAACATGCGTTTCCGGCCTGGGTCACGGATGTGATTTCCGAGAATGCGGAAGGGTTCAATCGCTATCCCCCGAATGATGGAACGCCGGAGTTGCTCGACGCGATTTCGGGCTGGATCGGGCGGCGGTATGGTGTCGAGGTCGGTGCGGATCAGATCATGGCGCTTAATGGGACGCGCGAAGGTCTTTATAACGCGATGATGGCGCTCTGCCCGGAGGAAAAGGGCGGTGCGCAGCCTGCGGTTCTTATCCCGAACCCGTTTTATCAGGTCTATGCCGTGGCGGCGATTTCGGTTGGTGCAGAGCCGGTTTTCGTCAATGCCGAGGCCGAAACGGGGTTCCTGCCGGACTATGGCGCGTTGGCATCGGAGTTGCTTGACCGGGTGGCGGTTGCCTACCTTTGTTCGCCAGCCAATCCGCAGGGTGCAGTGGCGGATCGGGCCTATTGGCGCGATTTGATTGCGCTGGCAGAAAAGCATGATTTCCGCATTTTCGCGGACGAGTGCTATTCGGAGATTTATCGCGGCGAGGCGCCGGTTGGGGCGCTTGAGGTCGCCAAGGAGATGGGCGCGGACCCTGAGCGGGTCGTGATTTTCCATTCGCTTTCTAAGCGGTCGAACCTGCCGGGATTGCGGTCGGGGTTTGTGGCGGGCGGGCCGGAGTGCATTCGCCGTATTCGCCAATTGCGGGCCTATTCGGGCGCGCCGTTGCCGTTGCCGTTGCAGAAGGCGGCCGAGAAGGTTTGGGCCGACGAGGCGCATGTCGAAGAAAACCGCAGGCTCTATAGCGAGAAATTCGATGTCGCGGACGAGGTTTTCGCGGGCGTGCCGGGTTATCAAAGTCCGCAGGCGGGGTTCTTCCTCTGGTTGCCGGTTGAAGATGGCGAGGAAGCGGCGCTGAAGCTCTGGAAAGAGACAGGGGTTCGGGTTTTGCCGGGTGCCTATCTCAGCCGCGATACTGAGGCCGGAAACCCCGGCAAAGGATATATTCGGGTCGCTCTGGTGGCCCCAAAAACGCAGGTGCAGGACGCGCTCATCACGGTGCGCGACTGCCTCTACGGATAAAAAGAGACGAGGGAACGAGCATGGCATATCAGGCACGCGGGCGCGATCCGCTTCTTGACAGCACCACGCAGGCCGCGATTGAAAAACGCGGCAAGGAATTGATCGGCATCGCGCTACTGGTTCTGGCGGCGATGGCGGCGGCGATGATCGTGTCCTACACGCCGGAAGATCCGAGCTGGATGTCGGCGACGGATGCGCCGGTGAAAAACTGGATGGGCCGGATGGGGGCGTCGATCGCGGCGCCGCTCTTTACCATTATTGGCTGGGGCAGCTGGGGCATTGCACTTGTTCTTGGGGCGTGGGGCGTTCGGTTTGCCCTGCATCGCGGCGAAGACCGGGTTGTAAGCCGGGTGATTTTTGCGCCGATCATGCTCGCGCTGGCGTCGATGTATGCCTCGACCCTCGTGCCCGGCGCGGGGTGGACCCATAGTTTCGGGCTTGGCGGATTGTTTGGGGATACGTTCCTTGGGGCGATCCTCAATATCCTGCCGATTGGGGCGGTCACGGGGATCAAGGTTCTTTCGGCGATTGTTGGATTGTCCTTTCTTGGGCTGGCGCTTTTTGTGCTTGGCTTTACGCGCGCTGAACTGCGCCATGTGGGGCGGTTCATGGTGGTGGGGGTGATCCTCAGCTATGCCTCGATCATGAGCCTTCTTGGTAAGGGTGTGGGGGCCACGGCGCAGGCTGCACAAAAGGCGCAGGCGCGCCGGATGGAGCGCAAGGCCGAAGCCGAGAGCAGAGTTGCCGCCGCCGCGTCGCAGGGATGGGCCGATGCCGTGCAGGCCGCGCCCGAGCCGACCATGGCCGCCGCGCCGAAACCAGAGACACAGAAGACCGGGCTTTTGGCGAAGATGCCCGCGCTTATCAAACGGCCCGAGCCGATGCCGGAGCCGGAGCTTGTTGAGCCGGATTACCTCCCGTCGGCGGATGCACCGGAGCCGGACCGCATTCAGGCACGTATTGCCGAGGTGATCCGCAGCAGAAAAGCACAGGGCCAAACGGTCGCGCCGCCCGATTTCCCTGAGGATAAGCCGCTTACCAAGGGTTTGGGGCGTCGTCCCGAGCCGTTGATTGTCGATCCTGCAGCGCATGGCGTATTGCCGCCCGAGCCGCCGCTGACTGCGGCCGGTTTTGCCGCCGCAGAAGCGCCGATGGCCGAGGTGGATATGGAAGCCTTGCCGGAGGATTTCCTTGTCGAGGGTTTCGATGAGCCGCTGCCGCTTCAATCTGCGCCGAAGCCGGCGATGCCGTCGATCCCGACCGCCGAGCCCAAGAAGGTTGTGCAGCCGCGCAGCCAGAAGCCGGTGCAGCCGTCGAGCCGCGCCCGTGCCGAGGCACAGCCCTCGTTGGCCTTTGACGAGGCTGCGGTGGAATATGAATTGCCGCCGCTTGGTCTTTTGGCGAACCCGATGGATATTCAGCGCCATCACCTCAGCGATGAGGCGCTTGAGGAAAACGCCCGGATGCTTGAGAGCGTGCTCGATGATTATGGCGTCAAGGGCGAGATCGTTTCCGTCCGCCCCGGTCCCGTCGTGACGATGTATGAGCTTGAACCGGCGCCGGGCCTCAAGGCGAGCCGGGTTATCGGGCTTGCCGACGATATTGCGCGTTCGATGAGCGCCCTTTCGGCGCGGGTTTCGACCGTACCAGGGCGCAGTGTCATCGGTATCGAGCTTCCGAATGAGAACCGCGAGAAGGTTGTGCTTCGCGAAATCCTGTCGACGCGTGATTTTGGCGATACGAACATGAAATTGCCGTTGGCGCTTGGCAAAGATATTGGCGGCGATCCGATTGTCGCGAACCTTTCCAAGATGCCTCACCTCCTTATTGCGGGGACCACGGGGTCGGGTAAATCGGTGGCGATCAATACGATGATCCTGTCGCTTCTCTATCGTCTGACGCCGGAAGAATGCCGGATGATCATGATTGATCCCAAGATGCTTGAACTGTCGGTTTATGACGGGATTCCGCATCTTCTTAGCCCGGTTGTCACAGATCCCAAGAAGGCGGTTGTTGCCCTCAAATGGACCGTGGGCGAGATGGAAGAACGCTATCGCAAGATGTCGAAGATGGGCGTGCGCAATATCGACGGCTATAACAGCCGCGTGGCGGATGCACTTAGCAAGGGCGAAATGTTCTCGCGCACGGTACAGACGGGCTTTGATGACGAGACCGGCGAGCCGATCTTTGAGACCGAAGAATTCGCGCCCGAGAAGATGCCCTATATCGTTGTGATCGTCGACGAGATGGCCGACCTGATGATGGTGGCGGGCAAGGAGATCGAAGCCTGTATTCAGCGGCTTGCGCAGATGGCGCGGGCCTCGGGTATCCACATCATCATGGCGACACAGCGCCCCTCGGTCGATGTTATTACCGGCACGATCAAGGCCAACTTCCCGACGCGGATTTCCTTCCAGGTGACCTCGAAAGTCGATAGCCGCACAATCCTTGGCGAGATGGGGGCGGAACAGCTTCTTGGTATGGGCGACATGCTCTATATGGCGGGCGGTGCAAAGATTACCCGCTGTCACGGGCCGTTTGTGAGCGACGAAGAGGTCGAGGAGATCGTCAACCACCTCAAGAGCTTTGGCGCGCCCGAGTATGTGGGCGGGGTGGTCGAAGGGCCGGACGACGAAAAGGCCGACACAATTGATGCGGTGCTTGGCCTTGGTGGCAACACAGATTCCGAGGACGCCCTTTATGACACGGCGGTGGCCATCGTCATCAAGGATCGCAAATGTTCGACCTCTTACATCCAGCGCAAGCTCTCGATTGGCTATAACAAGGCGGCGCGGCTTGTGGAGCAGATGGAAGATGAGGGGCTCGTGAGCCCGGCGAACCATGTAGGCAAGCGCGAAATCCTTGTTCCAGAGCAATAAGCCGCCACGCGCGCGAATGTGAGCGCCGCCGGGGGTGCATTCCGGGCGGCGCGTCCTTATGTTTTGGGTATGCGTATGAAGTTGTCTTTGCTGGCTCTTGCCGTTTCTATCGCCGCCGCGTTTCCGGCGCGGGCAGATATTCTGCCGTTGTCCGAGGTGTCGGCCTATCTCAACGGGTTGAAGACCGTGGAAGCGGCCTTTACCCAGATCAATGATGATGGGTCGATCTCAACCGGGAAGCTTTATCTCAAGCGGCCGGGGCGCATTCGGTTCGAATATGATCCGCCGGAAAAGGCGATGGTTCTGGCCAGTGGTAACACGGTGGCGATCTTTGACGGGCGTTCAAACGAGCCGCCAGAGACCTACCCGCTTAAGCGTACGCCGCTTTCTGTTATTCTTGATGAGAACGTGAACCTTGGCCGGGCGGATATGGTCACGGATCATGCCTATGACGGCACGATTACACGGGTGCGGGCACAGGACCCGGAGCATCCCGAGTATGGCAGCATCGACATGATGTTCACCGGCGCGCCGGTCGAGCTTCGCCAGTGGATCATCAACGATGGCAATGGCGGGCGCACCACGGTGATCCTTGGCGAAATGGAAACAGGCCGCGCCCTTGGCAGCAGCCTGTTCAACATTGAGCTTCACATGCAGCGCGAAGGGCGGCCCTAGGCCTAGCGTAGGCGGCAGCTTGCGAGCTGGGCGCGATACATGCCCGAACGATCCGCAACTTCTTGTGAGACGCGCATCAGCCAGGATTTCTTGCGATAATTGCCGCGGGCATAGCCGGTATGGCCCTCGTGATAGGCGAGGTATTGATGCCGCGCATTGGCCAGAGAGATGCCGTTGCGTTCGCGGGTCTGGTTCATATACCAGCCGATGAAATCCGCCGCGTCCATGATATCGTCGCGCTTGGCCCGGCGGCTGCCGGTGTCGCGGCGGTAATGATCCCATGTCGCATCGAGCGCCTGGGCATAACCATAGGCGCTACTCTGACGGCCCATCGGCAGGACGCCCAGCACGTAGCGATAGGGCGTGCGCGCATCGCTGTCGAACTTGCTCTCCTGATAGATGAAGGCCATCTGTACGTTGATTGGCACGCCCCATTTGCGCTCCGCCCGGCGGAACGCTTTGTGATACTGCGGACGCTGTTTCAGGATTGAACAGGCGTCATTGAGGTTGCGCGGGGGCGCGTCATAGCCACCGCCACAAGCCGCCAAAAGCAGCAATAGGGTTATCGTGCGAAAGTATCTGCTCATCTGCCTCTCGCTATATATTTTGTTATTGGACAGAGTTTAGCCCAATCGCCCCCTTGGGCGCAAATCACAATCGGCGGGTTACAGCACAAGCGCGAGGAGAAGCGGCAGGCCCGCGACGGACGTCAGGGTCGACACCACGACGAAACCGGCCACCGAGTCGCTATCGGCGCCGTATTTCTCGGCGATGAGATAGGCGGTCACGGCGACCGGAGTCGAGATTTGCAGGACGAGCACCCCAAAGGACACATCATCAAGGCCAAAGGCACGGCCGATGGCCCAGGCGATCCCGGCGCAAATCACCAGTTTGGCGAGCGAAAGCCAGACTGCGGTTGAGATGCGCGCAGGCGTGAGGCGAGCCACTGCGACACCAAGAGTCAGAAGCATCAGTGGGATCGCCATCTGCCCGATGAGATCAAGCGTGTTGGTCAGGAAGCGCGGCGTTTCCCAGCCCTGCCAGAGGAAGAGCGCGCCAAGCAGCGTCGCGCCGATCATCGGTTCCTTGAGAATCTTCAGAAACGAGCCACGCCCGGCCACGAGCCAGATCCCAAGGGTAAAAGACAGAACCGCGCTTACCGCGAGAAGCACGACGGCGCGTTCAAGGCCGGGCTGTCCAAAGGCGAATAGCGCCAGAGGAATGCCAAGATTGCCCGTATTGCCAAAGATAAACGGCGCGAGGAAGGTTTGCTGGTTAAGGCGGGCAAGGGCGAGGAGAACTGCCCCGGCGACTCCGACAGCACCATAAGCCGCGATGGAGGCAAGCGTCAGGTTTGCCAATGCGGCGAGGTCGACCTCAGTTTTCATCAGGGCGGTGAAAATCAGGCAGGGCACGGCCAGCGTCATGGCCAACCGCGTGACAAACTCGATTCGATATTCGAATCCGGCACGAACCCAGACGAAACCTGTTCCCGCCAGAAGGAAGACCGGCGCGACGATTTCCAAAACTGTCACAGTAAGGTTCACAAACTGTTTCCCCTAAAATTCGTCTGCATGGTTGGACAAACACCCCTTGAAAGGCTTAACTTTGGTCGATAGGGGCTGCAAGTTATGAACACCAGACGCGCAAAATACCATCTCGGCCAAGTGGTCCGTCACCGCAAGCACCCGTTCCGCGGCGTGGTTTTTGATGTGGACCCGGAATTTTCGAACACAGATGAATGGTATGCGGCAATCCCCGAGGAAAGCCGCCCGGCCAAGGAACAGCCGTTTTATCATCTGCTCGCCGAGAACGATCAGTCCTATTACGTGGCCTATGTGTCCGAGCAGAACCTGATCGCCGATTATTCGGGCGAGCCGGTGGATCATCCGGACATCCCAGACATGTTCGGCCCCTTTGAGGACGGGCAGTACCCGCTTCATTTCCAGCTCAACTAAGCCGGTCATTCCACGGATACGCCGCATGTTTTGGCGATCTGGGTCTTCACAGGCGCGGCGTTAGTACCCTAAGGCACAGCCGTCCTTGCGAGGGTCCGAGGCGCCTTCGAGGATACCATCGGGGCGAATGGAGATGGCCTGTGCGCCGCCGATCGGGCCATCCGGGCGCGTGACCTTGTGCCCCTTTTCGGTCAGAGCCTGAGCCACGTCGTCGCCATAGCCTTTTTCGAGCTTCATCTCGCCATCGTCCGAGAAGGCACGCGGGGCGTCGATGGCGCTTTGCGGGTCCATACCAAAATCGACAAGGTTCGAGACAAAGCGCGCGTGGCCGTTGGGCTGATACGCGCCGCCCATGACGCCGAAGGGCATGGTTACACGGCCTTCCTGACGCAGCATGGCGGGGATGATCGTATGCATTGGGCGTTTGCCGCCTTGCATTTCGTTGGCGTGACCCTCTTCGAGGGTAAAGCCCGCGCCACGGTTTTGCAGGAGGATACCGAATTTTTCGGACGCGATGCCCGAGCCGAAACCATGGAAGATCGAATAGATGAGCGACACGGACATGCGGTCCTTGTCGACCACGGTGATATAGATCGTGTCCTTGTGCACCGATTCCGTCAGAGGCGCGGCGGCAGGCATGGCGCGGGCCGGGTCGATCAGCGCGGCAAGGCGCGCCGCCGTTTCGGGCGCGAGCATATGTTCAAGGCGCGTGGTGTGGTCGGCGTCGGCGATAAAGCGGTTGCGCGCATCATAGGCGAGTTTGGCCGCTTCGGCCTCGATATGGGCGCGTTCGGCACCGAGCGGGTCCATGTTGGCGATGTCGAAATGACCAAGGATATTGAGCATGAGGATCGCTGTTGCGCCCTGTCCGTTGGGCGGGTGTTCGACAAGATCGACATGTTTGTAAGGGCCACTGACGGGCGTTGTCGGCATGCCGCAGGTGGCGGCGAAATCGTCCGTGGTATGGACCCCGCCAAGGGCGTTAAGCGCGGCGACCATGTCCTCGGCCACTTCCCCCTCATAAAAGGCGGCGCGCCCGTCTTTGGCGATGCGGCGCAGGACTTCGGCCTGAGCTGGGGCGCGGAACATCTGGCCGACTTCGGGGACGGCACCGTTCACAAGGTAATGTTCGCGGGCGGCGCCTTTGAGAATCTCCGCGCTTGGCCCCCAATCAAAGGCGACGCGCGGGGCAACGGGAACGCCTGCGTCGGCGTAATGGATCGCAGGGGCGAGCACGGTGTCGAGGCCGAGCTTGCCGTGGCTTTCCGACAGGCGGCAGAAGGCGTCGATTGCGCCGGGGATTGTCACGGCCTCGGGGCCATATGTCGGAACGGTCGTGAGACCGCGTGCCCGCAGGTCGGCGGCGGATGCGGCGGCGGGCGCGCGACCAGAGCCGTTATAAGCCTCAATCTCATCGCTGCCCGCAGGCGAGATCAGCACGAAGCAATCGCCGCCGATCCCCGTCATCTGCGGTTCGCAAATGCCAAGCAATACCGCCCCGGCGATTGCCGCGTCCATCGCGTTGCCGCCGCGTTTCAGAATGTCGATGGCCGTTGCTGCGGCCAACGGATGCGACGTTGCGCAGACGCCGTTCTCGGCAAAGACGGCGCTTCGGCCCGGAAAATGAAAATCTCTCATGGTGGTCTCCCCTCGCGTTTGTGCCAGAGCCTAGGGCCACGCGCGCGGTTTGCCAATCGTCTCAGCCCAGATCGGCGATGACAAAGGAGAGGTGATTGCGCCCGGCCTTGCGCCGATAGGAGAGATCATGGGCGAGCATGTTGACGATGGCCCAGCCGAAGCCACCCTCGGGGAGGTCCTGAAGCGGGCTGTTGGTGCCGGGGAGGGGCGGGTGCGGGACGATGCCGCCGGGCATGGCGACGCCGTCATCGCTGATCTCAAAGCGCCAGCCCTCGTCATCATGATGCACAGAAAGGGTAATCTCGCCCTCTTCCTCGTGGCACAGCGCATGCTCGACCACGTTGTTGAGCACCTCGGCGAGGACGATCTCGACCTGTCCGACCGTGTCGGCACCGCTTTCCCCGGCTTTGAGGCGGGTGCATGTCTCGGCAAGCGCGCTGCGCACGGCTCGGGATGTGCTTGGGAAGCGGAGAGAAAACGGGATGTCGGCCATTAAGGGGCGATCCGGGTTAAGGGAAGGAAGGTCGCGGCGGGCCAGATTACTGCGCAAGCGCGTCCTCCAGCGTGTCGAAGATATGAAACACGCGATCCATGCGCGTCAGGCGAAAGACCTTGTCGACGTTGGGATTGAGCGCCGCAAGGTCGAGGCGACGGTTGGGTCCGAGCTGTTTCATGGCGGCGACGATGGCGCCAAGCCCGCTCGAATCGATGAAATTGACCTGCCCGAGATCGAGCACGACGCGTGCGCCCGCATCATCGGTCTTGTCACGCATGCGATCCTTGAACTGAATCGCGACCGCGGCATCAATGCGCGGTTCATTGACAGAAACAATGCAAATTTCCGCCGCTTCTTGGCTTGAGAGGTTCATGGACCGGATCCCCCTATGGTTTGTGGCAACCCTAGGAGCAAATCCTTAGCAAAGGGTTTCCTGCCACCCGTAGAAGCGCGGGATGGACTTGGACGCGATTGGCGACAAAGATGCGCGCTGAAATATCCGTGCAAGATTTGCCAGCCAAAGAGCGAGGCAAAGGACAGCAGTCTCGGGAGGAGATCGAGAATGAAGAATGTAGTCATCGCGGGCGCGGCCCGCACACCGATGGGTGGTTTTCAGGGCGTGTTCGACGGCGTCGAGGCGGCCCAGCTTGGCGGCTCTGCGATCAAGGCGGCGCTTGCGGATGCAAGGGCCAAGACGGTGGATGAGGTTCTCATGGGCTGTGTCCTTCCGGCGGGTCAGGGGCAGGCCCCGGCACGGCAGGCGGGGTTTGCTGGCGGTCTTGGCGAAGAGGTGCCTGCGACGACGCTCAATAAGATGTGCGGATCGGGCATGAAGGCGGCGATGATCGCGTTTGACCAGATCGCGCTTGGCCATGCCGACACAATGATCGCGGGCGGCATGGAGAGCATGACCAACGCGCCCTATGTATTGCCGAAAATGCGCGGCGGGGCGCGGATCGGGCATCAGGAGGTCAAGGACCACATGTTCCTTGATGGGCTTGAGGATGCCTATGACAAGGGCCGCCTCATGGGCACCTTTGCCGAAGATTGCGCCGAGGCGTTCCAGTTTACCCGCGAAGATCAGGATCAATACGCGATTGCCTCGCTCGACAATGCGCTTGAGGCGGAACGCTCGGGTGCCTTTGATGGCGAGATTTTCCCGGTGACGCTCCATACGCGGACCGGTGAAGAGATCATCACCCGTGATGAACAACCGGCCAAGGCACGTCCCGAGAAAATCCCGATGCTGAAGCCCGCCTTCCGCAAGGATGGCACGGTGACGGCGGCGAATTCATCGTCGATTTCGGACGGCGCGGCGGCGCTTGTTCTGGCGTCGCAAGAAGCGGCCGTGGCGCAGGGGCTCAATATCCGGGCGCGTATCCTTGGCCATGCGAGCCACGCGCAGGCCCCGTCGCTTTTCCCGACGGCTCCGGTGCCGGCGGCGCGCAAATTGCTGGATCGTTTGGGTTGGTCCGTGGGCGATGTGGACCTCTGGGAGGTCAACGAGGCGTTCGCAGTGGTGCCGATGGCCTTTATGAAGGAAATGGGCATTGCGCGCGATATCATGAACGTCAATGGCGGGGCCTGCGCCCTTGGCCATCCGATTGGAGCCTCGGGCACGCGGATCATGGTCACGCTTCTTAATGCGCTTGAGAAACGCGGGTTGAAACGCGGCGTTGCGGCCATCTGCATCGGCGGCGGCGAAGGCACGGCGATCGCGATCGAACGTCTTTAAGCACGCTCCGCTTGCGCGATACATGAAAACGGCCCACCCTGATGCCATGCGCGAAGGGGAGGGTCGTTGTTCATGTCAAAACTCGCCATTCTTTGGGGGTTCCTGCGGTTAAACCTGCCGGAACCGATTGTTGCGGCGCTCTATGGGGAGCGGCGCGAGATCGTGGAAGGGCGTCGGATCAACGCCAAGGCCAAGGCGGCCTCGGATCTTGTTGCGCTTTTGCGCGCGGGGCAGGCGATGCCGAGCGTTGAAGAAAGCCGCCAGCAGTTGGCCGCGATGGCGGCGAAACTCGAAAAGCCCTGTCCGGCGTCTGTTGCAAAGCAGGACATCACCCTGCCGGGAGCAGAGGGCATGCGGCCAGCGCGAGTCTACCTGCCCGAAGGGGTTGGCGATGAGGCCGCGACGCTTCTTTTCCTACATGGCGGAGGATGGATTCAGGGTGGAATAGAGACACATGATGGTCTCTGTGGACGGCTTGCCGAGATGGCGGGTGTCCGGGTCATTTCCTACGATTACCGCCTTGCGCCGGAGAGCCCGTTTCCGGCGGCGGTTGATGATGTGCTTGCCTGCTACAAGGGGTTGGTTGGGGGAAATGCAGAGGTGCGGGCCGATCCGGCGCGGCTTGTGGTGGGAGGCGATAGCGCGGGTGGGAACCTGACGGCGTGTCTCATGCATGATTTGTGCGAAGCGGGGGTGCCGCTGCCTGCGGGGCAGGTGCTTCTTTATCCGGGGGTTGATGCGCGGCTTAGCACGGAATCGATGCAAGACCTGCGCGATCAACCGCTTTTGCCCGCAGAACGCATTGATTGGTATCTTGGGATGTATTTGCCCGAAGCGCAGGACCGTCAGGACCCGCGCGTATCACCAATCTTTTCCCGCAGCCTTGGAAAGCAGCCTCCGGCGTTTATCGTCGCGGCGGGGCATGATCCGCTTTGGGATGATGCCCGAAACTATGCCGAAATGATCCGCGCGGCGGGGGGAGAGGTTGAGATTGTGGAATATCCCGGCCAAATTCACGCGTTCATGTCCTTGACGAAAGTGATCCCGCAAGGCGATGAGGCACTTCGGGAAACGGCGCGCTGGCTGCGGGCGCGGTTGGGATAAGGAAAGAGCGGATGCGGGTCGATTACGACGAGTTGGAACAGCGGATCACGGCAGTTGCCGAGGGCGAGACGGATGCTGTGGCGCTTATGGCGACGGTGGCGTGCGAGGTGCATCATTGCGATGATCGGTTTGACTGGACCGGGTTTTACCGCGTGGTGGCGCCGGAGCTCCTTAAGATCGGGCCGTATCAGGGCGGGCATGGGTGCCTTGTGATCCCGTTTGCGCGTGGGGTTTGCGGCGCGGCGGCGCGCACGGGCGAAGTTCAGCTTGTGCCGGATGTAGAAGCGTTTCCCGGCCATATCGCCTGTGCCTCTTCCACACGGTCAGAGTTGGTTTTGCCGGTTTGGAATGGGGCGGGCGCGCTTCTTGGGGTGTTTGACCTTGATAGCGATCAGCCGGATGCCTTTACGCAGGAAGATGCGGATCGGTTGGCGCGAATTCTGGCGCTGGTTTTCGAAAACGCGATTTGATCGGATTTCCGTGAAATTTTTCTTGGAGATTTCATGATTCTGCGGCAGCGTGAAATTTGAGGATAAAATTTCACGAAAGTGCCGCGCCATGAAACACGATATGCCAACCTCCTCCGAGACGCTGGGCGCCGATTTGCGCGCTTTGCGCAAGGCACGGGGGCTGACGCTTGTGGAAATGGCCGAAAGCCTTGGGCGCTCTGTGGGATGGCTTAGCCAGGTGGAGCGGGACATGTCGGAGCCGACGATTTCCGACCTGCGCGAGATTGCCGGGGTTCTTGATGTGTCGATGTCGATGCTCTTTGGGCAGTCGCGCACCCCGGTTGAAGAACAAGGGCATGTCGTGCGCGCCGGGTCTCGCCGCCGGATGGGGGCGGGCGAAGAAGGATTGGTTGAGGAGCTTTTGTCACCCGACCTGACCGATGATTTCGAGGTGTTGCATTCGACCTTTGCACCGCACTCAAAGATGCAGACGCCCACGCGCCGCGCCACGCAGGAGCTTGGCTATATGGTGTCGGGGCGGATCGAGCTGCGCATTGGCGACAAGACGTTTTCCATTGGCCCCGGCGACAGTTTCCGGGTCCGGGACGAAGAATACCACTGGCACAACCCATATGATGAACCCGCGGTGGCGATCTGGGTGATCGCGCCGCCGGTTTACTAAGGAGGTTCGGATGATCGAAGGCAGTTGCAATTGTGGCGCGATACGGTTTCGCACCGAGGCCGCGCCGAAAGGGTCGTCCATGTGTCATTGCGGGCAATGCCGCAAGCAATCTGGCGGGGTTTGGTCTTCGGCTTATGTGCCGGTTGAGGCGCTCGTGATCGAGGGCGATGTGCGTTGGTACGAGTCGAGCGCGACGGCGCATCGGGGGTTTTGCCCGACCTGTGGCGCGTTCCTGTTCTGGAAGGCGCATGACGAGGACACGATCAGCTTTGCCCTTGGTGCGGTAGACGGGCCAACGGGGCTTCACCTCGAAAAGCACATCTTCGTCAAGGACAAGGGCGATTACTACGACATTGCGGACGGCGTGCCGCAGAAAGCGTGAGGGAGGACATCATGGCGGATATTCCAAACAAGGCCCGCGTGGTCATTATTGGCGGTGGGGTCGTGGGCACCTCGGCGCTCTATCATCTTGCCAAGAAGGGCTGGGCCGATTGCGTTCTTCTTGAAAAGAACGAATTGACGGCGGGCAGCACATGGCACGCGGCGGGCAATGTGCCGACCTTTTCGACCTCATGGTCGATCATGAACATGCAGCGCTATTCCACCGAGCTATACGCGCGCCTTGGCGACGAGGTGGATTACCCAATGAATTATCATCAGACGGGGTCGCTCCGTCTTGCCCATACCAAGGAACGGGTGCAGGAATTCGAGCGCGCCTGTTCCATGGGACGTTACCAGGGGATCGAGATGGAGATGCTTTCGCCGGAAGAGGCGAAAGAGCGGTATCCCTTCCTTGCGACGCATGACCTTGCGGGCGTGCTTTGGGACCCGTCGGACGGCGATATTGATCCGGCGCAGGTTACGCAGGCGATGGCGAAGGGCGCGCGCGACCTTGGCGCCAAGATCATCCGCTTCTGCCCGGCGACCGGCGTGACGCAGGATGGCGATGGCTGGATCGTGCATACCGACAAGGGCGATATCGCTTGTGACTATGTGGTCAACGCCGCCGGGTATTATGCACAGCGCGTGGGCGAATGGTTCAAACCCTACGGCGGGCGCACCGTGCCGATGATGGTCATGAGTCATCAATACCTTTTGACCGAGGAAATCCCTGAATTGGAGGCATGGTCCAAGGAGAACGGGCGCAAGCTGCCGCTTTTGCGGGATGTGGATGTGTCTTATTACCTGCGGCAGGAAAAGAACGGCATCAATATTGGCCCCTATGAACCGAATTGCCGGGCGCATTGGGCCGATCCGAACGATCCAATGCCCGATGATTTCAGCTTTCAGCTTTGGAGCGACGATCTTGACCGGATCGCCGATATTGTGGCCGATGCGATGGAGCGCGTGCCGGTTTCGGGCGAGGCCGGGGTGAGCCGGATCATCAACGGTCCGATTCCATATGCTCCCGACGGGTTGCCGCTTATCGGGCCGATGCCGGGGGTCAAGAACGCGTTCGAGGCCTGCGTCTTCACTTTTGGCATCGCGCAGGGCGGCGGCGCGGGTAAGGTTCTCGCGGAATGGATTGTCGACGGGCAGACCGAATGGGACATGTGGTCCTGTGATCCGCGTCGCTACACCGATTACACCGATCACGAGTATTGCGTCGCCAAGGGCATGGAAGTCTATGGCAACGAATACGCCATGCATTTCCCGCATCACGAATGGCCCGCCGGGCGCGACAAGAAGCTCTCGCCGGTGCATGACACGGTCAAGGCGCTGGGCGGTCAGATGGGGGCCTATAACGGCTGGGAGCGGGCCAATTGGTTCGCCAAAGAGGGCGACGATACCTCCGAAGCCGCGACCCATACATGGGAACGCAACGGGCCATGGGCCGCGCGCGTGAAGGAAGAGTGCGAGGCGGTGCGCGATCATTGCGGGGTTCTCGACCTGCCGGGGTTCTCACGCTTTGTCGTCAAAGGGCCGGGCGCGGCAGAGGCGCTTCGCGGTCTTGTCACGGGCGGTTTGCCCAAGGTGGGGCGGATGAACCTCGTCTATATCGCCAATGACAAGGGCCGCATCCTGACCGAGATGTCCTGTATGCGCCATGGCGAGGATGAGTTCGTGATGATTACGGCCGCTACCGCGCAATGGCATGACCGCGATATCCTTTTGGCGGCGATGCCCGAGGGTGTCACGGTTGAGGATCGGTCGCGCGACTATGACACGCTGATCGTCACCGGGCCGAAATCGCGCGAGATTTTGGCCGGGCTGTCTGAGGCGGATCTGTCGCTTGGCTGGCTCAGTCATCAGGTGGCGAGCGTGGCAGGCAAGGCAGCGCATCTGGCGCGGGTGTCTTTCGCGGGTGAGCTTGGTTGGGAAGTGCATGCGCTTAATGCGGACATGCCTGTGATCTATGACGCGCTTCTTGCGGCAGGGGCGAAGCCCTTTGGTATGTATGCCCTCAATAGTCTGCGGATCGAGAAGGGCTACCGCGCGTGGAAGGGCGATCTTTCGACGGATTATAGCCTCTTCGAAGGCGGGCTGGACCGTTTTGTAAAGCTCGACAAGCCGCAGGATTTCCCCGGCAAGGCGGCGCTTATGGCCGAGAAACAAGCTGGGCCATCGAAGCG
Organism: Paracoccaceae bacterium; assembly: GCA_018223085.1. Taxonomy (GTDB): domain Bacteria; phylum Pseudomonadota; class Alphaproteobacteria; order Rhodobacterales; family Rhodobacteraceae; genus Shimia. The sequence continues at coordinate 5,757 of JAAEZB010000040.1, read as the reverse complement.
CTTCGTGACGCTCATCGTCGAGGCGGGGGAGGCGGATGCTCCTTATATGTCCTGCGTCTGGAGCGGTGACGAGATCGTTGGCGAGACGACGAGCGGGGCCTGGGGCTACCGGGTCAATGCCTCTGTTGCGCTTGGCATGGTGCGGGCCGATTTGGCGGCACCGGGCACCGAGCTTGAGGTCGAGATTTACGGCACCCGCTACCGCGCGGTGGTTCAGGAAGACCGCCCGATTTGGGACGCGGAGAACGAAAGGCTACGTGCATGACGAAGATCATCCTCAAGGATGGCGGATCGGGGCAGGAGCTTATCCGGCGCTCGTCCATGCCGCCGCATCCGCTCTGGGCGATCAAGGTGATGATGGACGAACCGCATCACGTGCAGGCGGTACATGAGGATTTTATCCGGGCGGGGGCCAAGCTCATCACGCTCAACAATTACACGGCGACGCCTGAACGCCTTGCGCGCGAAGGGGTGCCGGAATTGTTCGAACCGCTTCAGGCGCAGGCAGGCGACCTTGTGCGCCGCGCCATCGACGCGGTGGGGATTGAGGGCGTGTGCATCGCGGGGTGCCTTCCGCCGCTACACGGATCGTATCGCCCGGACATGACCCGGAGCCATGACGACCTCCTTCCCGCCTATCGCGAGGTGGCGGCGGTGCAGGCGGATATGGTGGATGTGATCCTCTGTGAAACCCTATCCTCAATTGCCGAGGCCACGGCGGCAGCACAGGCAGGGGCGGAAACCGGACTGCCGACCTATGTGTCAATGACGCTTAATGATGACGACAGCGCGACGCTGCGCTCGGGTGAGACGCTTGAGGAGGCCTTGGATGCGCTTGAGGGGATGGGACAGGCGGGCGTCATGCTCAACTGTTCCAAGCCCGAGGTGGTGAGCCGCAACCTGCCTGCGCTTGTGGCGCGGGGTGGGGTCGTTGGGGCCTATGCCAATGCCTTTACGGCGATTGATGCGTTGGAAGTGGGCGGAACGGTGTCCGAGCTCAAGCCCCGGCAGGATATCACGCCTAAGGTCTATGCCGATTACGCAATGGGCTGGGTCGAAGACGGGGCGACGCTTGTGGGCGGGTGCTGCGAGGTCGGGCCCGATCATATTGCCGAACTGTCGCGGCGTTTGCTCGCGGCGGGACATGAGATTGTTGGAAAATTTTAAGGAGGGAATGACATGACACTTCCCGATAAGGCCCGTGTGGTCATCATTGGCGGCGGTATTGTGGGCTGTTCCGTGGCCTACCACCTGACGAAACTCGGCTGGCAGGATGTGGTCCTGCTTGAGCGCAAGCAACTCACCAGCGGCACCACATGGCACGCGGCGGGCCTCATTGCACAGCTTCGCGCGACGGCGAATATGACCAAGCTCGCCAAGTATAGCCAGGAACTCTATGGCGCTCTGGAAGAGGAAACCGGGGTGGCGACCGGGTTCAAGCGGGTGGGGTCGATCACGGTTGCCCTCACCGAAGAGCGTAAGGAAGAGATTTTCCGCTCTGCCGCCATGGCGCGGGCCTTTGGGGT
>JAAEZB010000040.1:0-3894 GCA_018223085.1 Paracoccaceae bacterium | reverse complement strand
CATGCTTGCGAGCATTTTTATATCGTGTCCGAGCCGATCAAGGGCCTGACTCAGATGCCGGTTCTGCGGGTGCCGGATGAATGCGCCTATTACAAGGAAGACGCGGGCAAGATCATGCTTGGCGCGTTTGAGCCGAATGCGAAACCTTGGGCCATGGATGGCATTCCGAAGGATTTTGAATTTGACCAGTTGCCGGAGGATTTCGACCATTTCGAACCGATCCTCGAAGCGGCGGTCAACCGGATGCCGATGCTGGCCGAGGCGGGGATTCATACGTTCTTTAACGGGCCGGAGAGCTTTACGCCGGACGATGCCTATCACCTCGGGCTTGCGCCGGAGATGGACAATGTCTGGGTCGCGGCGGGGTTCAACTCGGTTGGTATCCAATCGGCGGGCGGCGCGGGCATGGCGTTGGCGCAGTGGATGGAGGACGGCGAAAAGCCGTTTGATCTTGGGGATGTCGACATCAGCCGGATGCAGCCGTTTCAGGGCAATAAGACCTATCTCTTTGAGCGCTCCAAAGAAACGCTTGGCCTGCTTTATGCCGATCATTTCCCCTATCGCCAGAAGGCCACGGCGCGCGGGGTGCGGCGCACGCCGTTTCACCACCACCTTGCCGAAAACGGCGCGGTGTTTGGCGAATTGGCAGGATGGGAGCGCGCCAACTGGTTTGCCGAAGACGGGCAGGCGCGGGAGTATCGCTATAGCTGGAAGCGGCAGAACTGGTTCGAGAATGCCGCGCGCGAACACCGGGCAGTGCGTGAGAATGTGGGCATGTATGACATGTCCTCCTTTGGCAAAATCCGCGTCGAAGGGCCGGATGCCGAGGCGTTCATGAACTATATTGGCGGCGGGGATTATTCGGTTGCCAATGGCAAGATCGTTTATACCCAGTTCCTCAATTCGCGTGGTGGGATTGAGGCGGATGTGACCGTGACGCGCCTCAGCGAAACCGCCTATCTTGTGGTGACCCCAGCGGCGACGCGGCTTGCGGATCAGACATGGATGGAGCGCCACAAGGGCGATTTCAACGTGGTGATGACCGATGTGACCGCTGGCGAAGGGGTGTTGGCCGTGATGGGGCCGAATGCGCGGGCGCTTTTGGAAAAAGTCTCGCCCAATGATTTCTCAAACGCGGTGAACCCGTTCGGCACGGCGCAGGAGATTGAGCTTGGCATGGGATTGGCGCGGGCGCATCGTGTCTCTTACGTGGGCGAGCTGGGTTGGGAGCTTTATGTTTCGTCCGACATGGCCGGTCATGCGTTTGAAACGCTCTGGGATGCTGGGCAGGAAATGGGGCTCAAGCTCTGTGGGATGCACATGATGGATAGCTGCCGGATCGAAAAAGGGTTCCGTCATTTCGGTCATGATATCACCTGCGAAGATCATGTGGTGGATGCCGGGCTTGGGTTTGCGGTCAAGGTCGACAAGGATGATTTCATCGGCAAGGCGGCGGTTCTGGAGCGCAAAGAAAGCGGGCCGAAGGCGCGGATGGTGCAATTCCTTCTCGAGGATAGCGCGCCGCTTCTTTATCACAACGAACCGATCCTGCGGGATGGTGAGATTGTGGGGCATCTGTCGTCGGGCAATTACGGCCATACGCTCGGCGCGGCGGTGGGCATGGGCTATGTGCCTTGCGCAGGCGAGAGCGCGGCAGAGGTTCTGGCGTCCGGTTACGAAATCGACGTGATGGGGAGACGGGTCAAAGCGCGTGCCTCGCTTCGGCCGATGTATGATCCCAAGGCTGAGCGTGTGAAGGTTTGATCCGGGCCAATCACGTCGCGTGATGGGGTGGCTCACATAAAACCATATCGCGGGGGCGCGAAAGGCTGGCATAAGGTGCGGATCATGTAAGGATCACCCATGTCAAACCCTGCCCCCGTTGAAAACACCGATACGCCCAAGGGCCTGATTTTTGCCATCACGGCTTATGTGCTCTGGGGGTTCCTGCCGCTTTACATGAAGGGCGTGGCGCATGTGCCCTCGATCGAGATCGTGGCGCATCGGGTGATCTGGTCGGTGCCGATTGCGGCGGTGGTGCTTATTGCGCTTGGCCGGACACGGGAATTGCGTGAGGCGCTACGCACGCCGCGGATGCTTGGCATGGCCTGTCTCACGGCGGCGCTGATCTCGTTCAACTGGGCGATTTATGTCTGGGCGATTGCCTCGGGGCACGCGATTGACGCGGCGCTTGGATATTACATCAACCCGCTTTTCAGCATCGCGCTGGGCGCTATCCTCCTTGGCGAACGGCCTAGCCGGGCGCAGATGGTGGCGATTGGTCTTGCGGCGGCGGGGGTTGTTGTTCTCATCGTTGAGGCGGGCGAGGTGCCCATCGTGGCGTTTGGGTTGATGTTCACATGGGGGTTTTATGCCCTGTTCAAAAAATCCCTCCCCATCGGGCCGAACCAGGGGTTCCTTCTTGAAGTGTTGATCTTGACGCCGGTGGCGCTCGGCTATCTCGGTTGGTTGGGGATCACCGGGCAGGGGGCCTTTGGCGGGACCACTTATGACACGCTGATGCTCATGGCGGCGGGGATCGTGACGGCGGTGCCGCTCTTATTCTATGCGAATGGGGCCAAGCTAGTGCGCCTTTCGACGATCGGCATCCTGCAATATATCGCGCCGACGATGATCTTCCTGAGCGCGGTGTTCGTCTTTGGCGAAGAGATCGACCGGGGCCGCGCCATGGCCTTCCCGCTGATCTGGGCGGCGCTTGTGGTCTATTCTTGGTCCATGCTGCGCCAAATGCGGCGCAAGCGTTAGGCGAGGATGCGTTCGACGAGCATCTCGGCCCAGAGCGCATAGGCGGCTTCGGACGGGTGAAACCCATCGCGGGCGACGAGATGAGGTTCGAACGGTAAGGCAAGGGGGAGATGGTCCACCTCGGGCCGTTCCGATGCCAATTGCGCAAGTTCTTCATCTAATCGCGCGGCATGGCACCCGAGCATCCAGCGCATTGGCTGCGGCAGGAGCGGGAAGTGCGCCATCGGGGGAACGCCAGAGAGGATAAACCGCTGGATTCCGTGTCGCACGGCGAGGGCGTCCATAAGGGCAATCTGTCGGGCGCGGAACCGTGCGGGGGATGTGAGCCGGGTGGTGTCGTTCACGCCATGGATCAGGAGCGCGATGTCAAAGGCGCGATCCGGGAGGCTGTCGAGCTTGGCAAGAGAGGTTTGCGTCGTCGCGCCGGTTTCGCCCTCTAGGCACCAATCCAAGGCCACATGCGGGGCGAGTGTTTGGGCAAGTTGGCCGGAAAGGGCGCGGGCTTGTGTTTCAGCGCCAACGCCCGCCGACGAGCTATCCCCAAGGATCAAGAGGCGCAGGGGCTCGCCTGTTCCACTCTGACCAGAGCGGGGGCCGGGCGGCTCGGGAAGGCGTTCCGCGCGTAAGACCACCCAAAGCGCCTGCGCCGCGAGAAGCGGCGCAAGCGGAAAGCGGAGCAATCGGTCCATAGGTTAGCGGATGCGCATACCGTTGTTGAGAACCTGACCGTCGGGCGTCACTTCGAGGGTGGTCATGCGGGCATCGTCGCCGCCTTCGGGGTCAGGTGCGGTAAACATGCCGAGCATCATCAGGCCGCTGGTAATCTGATCCTCGGGCATGCCCATCGCCAGAAGTTTTTCGGACAGAGCGTTGAGCCCCTTGGCGCGCAGCGTGAGTTTGCCCTCGGGGCGCGGCATGCCGTCAAAGCTCTCCAAATCGGTGAGGTCGAAGGTAAAGGCACCTTCGCCCGTGACCTCGGCTCCCACAGCGGAAAGGCGCAGTTTGTTGAGGCGGACGCTTTCGGGTTCAACCGGCAGCCCGGTAAGAGCCTCCACCGCCGTTTCGACATTGGCAAAGTCGAGCCATTCGACACGGTGGCGAATATCGCCGGTGAGATCGAGGCTCAGG
>JAAEZB010000039.1:9750-26857 GCA_018223085.1 Paracoccaceae bacterium | reverse complement strand
CGCCGATCGTCCTTTTGGCGCAGAATGAGACCGGGTATGAGAACCTGATGAAGCTGTCTTCTTGTCTTTACGTGGACAAGGGCGGGCAGTTGCCGCAGGTCACGATGGAAGAGTTGGAGACCCATGGTGCGGGTCTGATCTGTCTTACGGGCGGGCCGGATGGGCCGGTGGGGCGGCTCTTGCAAGGGGGCAAGCGGGGCGAGGCAGAAGTGCTTATGCGCCAGTTCCACGGGATTTTCGGCGATCGGCTCTATGTTGAGTTGCAGCGCCATCCGGGCGAGGGCGGTCAGCCGGAGGTCGAGCGCCGCACGGAGCGCGGGTTCCTTGAGATGGCCTATGGCATGAGCCTGCCGATTGTGGCGACCAATGATGTCTATTTCCCCAAGACCGAGATGTATGAGGCGCATGATGCGCTAATCTGTATTGCCGATGGCGCATATGTCGACCAGCAGGAGGGGCGCCGCCGTCTGACGCCGCAGCATTATTTCAAAAGCCAGGAGGAAATGGTCACGCTATTTGCGGACCTGCCGGAGGCGATTGAAAACACGGTGGAGATTGCGAAACGCTGTGCCTTTATGGCGTATCGGCGTGATCCGATCCTGCCGAAATTCGCCGATGACGAGGTCGCGGAATTGCGCCGGATCGCCAATGAGGGGCTGCAAAAGCGCCTTGCGGTTATTCCTCATGCGGTCAGTGTCGAGGAATATCAGGAGCGGCTTGATTTCGAGCTTGGTATTATCGAGGGAATGGGGTTTCCGGGCTATTTCCTGATCGTTGCGGACTTTATCCAGTGGGGCAAGGATCATGGTATTCCGGTCGGGCCGGGGCGTGGTTCGGGGGCGGGTAGTCTTGTGGCTTATGCGCTTACGATTACTGACCTTGATCCGCTGCGCTATAGCCTTCTTTTCGAACGGTTCCTTAACCCGGAACGTGTCTCGATGCCGGACTTCGACATCGACTTTTGCATGGATCGGCGTGAAGAGGTCATCCGTTACGTGCAGCAGAAATATGGCCGCGACAAGGTTGGGCAGATCATCACCTTTGGTGCGCTGCTTTCAAAAGCGGCGGTGCGCGATATCGGGCGGGTCTTGCAGATGCCCTATGGGCAGGTGGACCGCCTTTCCAAGATGATCCCGGTTGAAGGGGTGAAGCCGGTCAGCATCGAAAAGGCGCTCAAGGATGAACCGCGCCTGCGCGAGGCGGCGCGGGAAGAAGAGGTTGTGGACCGGCTTTTGACCTATGGTCAGCAGGTTGAGGGGCTTTTGCGTAACGCCTCGACCCACGCGGCGGGGGTTGTGATCGGGGACCGGCCTTTGGATGCGTTGGTGCCGTTGTATCAGGATCCGCGTTCGGACATGCCGGCGACGCAGTTCAACATGAAATGGGTCGAGCAGGCGGGGCTGGTGAAGTTCGACTTTCTTGGCCTAAAAACGCTCACCGTGATTCAGAACGCGATTGAGCAGATTCACGCCTCGGGACGGGATTTGCATGTCGCGGCGGATGGCACGCGGATTTATGAACCCGCAGAGGGCGCGGAGAACCAGATCAACGCCATCCCGCTTGATGATGAGCCGACCTATAAGCTCTATGCTTCGGCCAAGACGGTGGCGGTTTTCCAGGTGGAAAGCTCGGGCATGATGGATGCCCTGAAGCGGATGAAACCGACCTGTATCGAGGACATCGTGGCGCTTGTGGCCCTATATCGTCCGGGGCCTATGGAGAATATCCCGACCTATTGCGAGGTGAAGAACGGGCTTAAGGAAATCACGTCGGTTCATCCGTTGATCGACCATATCCTTGAAGAGACGCAGGGCATCATCGTTTACCAGGAACAGGTGATGCAGATCGCGCAGGTCATGGCGAATTACTCGCTTGGTGGCGCCGATCTTTTGCGCCGTGCCATGGGTAAGAAAATCGCCGAGGAAATGGCCAAGGAGCGCCCCAAATTCGAAAAGGGTGCGATGGAGAACGGGGTCGACAAGGCCAAGGCTTCGGAGGTGTTTGACCTTCTTGAGAAGTTTGCCAACTACGGCTTTAACAAATCACACGCGGCGGCCTATGCGGTGGTGTCTTATCAGACGGCATGGCTCAAGGCGAACCACCCGGTTGAGTTTATGGCGGGGGTGATGAACTGCGATATTCACCTCACAGACAAGCTCGCCATCTACTTCGAAGAGGTGAAAAAGGTGCTGGCGCTTCCTTATGTGCCGCCTTGTGTCAACCGGTCGGATGCGATGTTCACGGTGGTCGACGGGGCGCTTGTTTATGCGCTGGGCGCGCTCAAGAACGTGGGCGTGGAGGCGATGCGGCTTGTCACCGAGGGGCGCAAGGTCGAGGGCGTTGAGAAACCCTTTGCAACACTGTTCGATTTTGCGCGGCGCGTGGATTTGAAGCGGGTCGGGAAGCGGCCATTGGAGATGCTCGCGCGGTCCGGGGCGTTTGATGAGCTGGACGGGAACCGGCGGCGGGTGATGGAGAGCCTTGACGCGTTGGTCAATTACTCGGCGGCGATCCATGAGCAGAAGGCGTCGAACCAGGTCTCGCTTTTTGGTGAGGCGGGGGATGATTTGCCCGAGCCGCGGTTGGCGCCGGTGGGGGATTGGCTTCCGGCGGAGCGGCTTGATGAGGAGGCCAAGGCGATTGGTTTCTTCCTCTCGGGGCATCCGCTTGAGGATTATATGCCTGCGCTCAAGCGCAAGAAGGTGCTGACGCTTGACGAGGTGGCCGAGCAGGCACAGGGCGGGCCTTGTGTTGTCAAGCTTGCCGGGCGTGTATCGGGGCGGCAGGAGCGTAAATCGGCGCGTGGCAACCGCTTTGCCTTTGCGCAGTTGAGCGATCCCACGGGCGCCTATGAGGTGACGATTTTCTCGGAGACGTTGGAGAAGAGCCGGGACTATTTAGAAACCGGCTCCAAGGTCGTGGTAACGGCGGAGGCGACGCTTGAGGCGGATCAGTTGAAGCTATTGGCGCGGTCGATTGCGCCGATTGATATGGTGGTGGCCGATGCGGGAAGCGCCGGTCTCAAGGTTTACCTTGAGGATGTGGAGGCCGTAGGGCCGGTGGCCAATGTGCTTATGCAGGCGGCCGAGACGGTTCGCGCCGGGGCCAAAGGGCCGGTTCTGTTCTGTCTGATGAGTACGGACCTGCCCGGTGAGGTCGAGATTGATTCAGGGCGAGAGTTTCCGGTCAATCCGCAGATTAAAGGCGCGATCAAGTCGCTTGATGGGGTGATGGCGGTCGAAGAGTATTAAGGGGGTGCTCCCGCCCCTTTGAACCGCAGCAAAGCTGCGCCGTCAAAGCGTTGGGCGTGGCTGGGGGCGCTGCCCCCAGACCCCCGGAGGTATTTTCACAGAGAAGAAGAATTGGGCTCTAGTAGTGGGGCGGGCGTTCATCACCGAGGACGACACCGCCGGTGGCTTCGTCTTCGCGGGTGGCTTCGCGTTCGATGAGCATTTGCACGCGCCGTGTCAGCAGGGCGATTTCCGCGTCTTGACGGGCGATGATCTCGGAGAGGTCATCGACGGTGCGGGTCAGGTGGGCGATCTGAGCTTCGAGCTTTTCCATGAGGTTTGCGATAGGGCGCATGGGCGCCGGGGTCAAGCGACGCGGCGTCTGGCTTGACCGGTGTGGGCGGGGATGCTGCGTTTGGCGCGGGAGGATATGGCATGAGCATTTCAGTTGAGACGCAAGGCCGGGTGCGGATCGTGACGATTGCGCGGCCCGAGGCACGCGATGCGGTCAACCCGGAGGTGGCGCGGGCGTTGTTCGAGGCGTTTTGCGCCTTTGAGGCGGATGAAGCGGTCGATGTGGCGATCCTCACCGGGGCGGGCGGGCATTTTTGCGCCGGGTATGACCTTAAAGCGGCGGCGAGCGATGGCGGGGCGCAGTGGCTCGCGCAGGTGGATATTCCGGGTGATTGGCAGGATGCAGCGGCGGAGTCGATTCCGGGGCCGATGGGGCCATCGCGGCTTTTGCTTTCAAAGCCGGTGATTGCGGCGGTGGAGGGCTATGCCGTGGCGGGGGGCATCGAATTGGCGGCGTGGTGCGATATGCGCGTGGTCAGCGAGAGCGCGACATTTGGGGTCTTTTGCCGCCGCTGGGGCGTGCCGCTGATTGATGGAGGCACGGTGCGGTTGCCGAGGCTCCTTGGGCAGGGGCGGGCGAATGACCTCATCCTGACGGGGCGGCCCGTGGGGGCAGAGGAAGCGTATCGTATGGGATTGGCGGATCGCGTCGTGCCGGAAGGCGAGGCATTGGCAGCGGCGATGGAATTGGCCGAGAGCCTCAGCCGGTTTCCTCAGACCTGTATGCGGGCGGATTTTGCCTCGGCGCGGGTGGGCGGCAAAGAGTTGGCGCAGGCGATCCGGCGGGAATGGGCCTCGTTCGCGACCTTTGCCGCAGAAGGGGCAGCAGGCGCGGCGCGGTTTGCTGCCGGGAAGGGCCGGGGCGGCGATTTCGGGGATATTTAAGGCCGGGGCGCGGCACCCTGTTACAGAGGGTTTGCTTGCCCCCGTGCGGGCCATTGGGTAAAGGCGGGGGCGACTGCAAACCGAAGGGACCATGCGATATGGCCAAAGTGAAGAAAGCCCCCCGCCCCAAGGCGATGACGCCCAAGGGGTTCCGTGACTATTTCGGCGCCGAGGTGACCGAACGTGCAGAGATGCTGCGCCAGATTGCGGGGGTTTATCATCATTACGGGTTTGATGCGCTGGAATCGAGCGCGGTTGAGACCGTTGAGGCGCTTGGCAAGTTCCTTCCCGATGTGGATCGGCCCAATGAGGGCGTGTTTGCCTGGCAGGAGTTCGACGAGAACGACAGTGAAGGAAAGCGCGGCGATTGGATGGCGTTGCGCTATGACCTGACGGCGCCGCTTGCGCGGGTTTATGCGCAGCATCGCAATGATCTGCCGACGCCTTATCGGCGCTATGCGATGGGGCCGGTTTGGCGCAATGAAAAGCCGGGCCCGGGGCGCTATCGCCAGTTTTACCAGTGCGATGCGGATACGGTTGGCACGGCGTCGATGGCGGCGGATGCCGAGATTTGCGCGATGCTTTCGGATACGCTTGAGACCGTGGGGATTCCGCGCGGCGATTACATCGTGCGGGTGAACAACCGCAAGGTTTTGAACGGCGTGCTTGAGACCATGGGACTGGCCGCCGATGGTGACCTCAGTGCGGCAGTTATGCGGACTATCGACAAGTTTGATAAAGTCGGAACCTCAGGTGTGCGCGAGTTGCTTGGCAAAGGCCGCTTGGATGCTTCTGGTGCCTACATTGATGGTGTCGGTTTGGATAACGAGCAAATCGAATCTGTGATTTCATTTCTGAACTCCAACGCGATCGTGGAAGAAGAACTGAAGAATGGCCCTCCGACACCTGACGACCGTATTCCGGGAGGGATGGGGTTGACACTTTCTAACCCGAAAGAAGGCAGTGAGTATTCTGGGAGACTGTGGAACTGGGCTGTGCTCGACCATTTGATGCGCTTGGTAGGAGAGACCGATTCCGGCTTTCAGGGCCTCAAAGAACTTGGTGAGCTGTGTGACTTGCTAGCCGCCCAAGGCTACGGACCCGACCGCATTGTCATCGACCCCTCCGTCGTGCGCGGGCTTGGCTATTACACCGGGCCGGTGTTCGAGGCCGAGCTGACCTTTGAGATTTTCGACGAGAAGGGCCGCAAGCGGCAGTTCGGCTCGGTCGCGGGCGGTGGGCGCTATGATGACCTTGTGAAGCGGTTCACCGGGCAGGCGGTGCCTGCGACGGGGGTTTCCATCGGGGTGGATCGTCTTTTGGCGGCGCTGCGTGAGAAGGGCCGGATGGGCGGCACGGCCAAGGGGCCGGTTGTTGTTACGGTGATGGATCGAGACCGGATGGCGGATTATCAGGCGATGGTGGCGGAGCTGCGTAATGCGGGCATTCGCGCCGAAGTTTACCTTGGCAATCCGAAGAACTTTGGCAACCAGCTCAAATATGCGGATAAGCGGCAATCGCCGGTCGCCGTTATTGAGGGTGGCGACGAGAAGGCCAATGGCGTGGTGCAGATTAAGGATTTGATCCTTGGGGCGAAGATCGCCGAGAGCGCGACGCTGGAGGAATGGAAAGAACGGCCGAGCCAGTTCGAGGTGCCGCGTGGCGACCTTGTGGCGAAGGTGCGGGAAATCCTTGAGGGGCAGGACGGGTAACATGCCGACACGGGGAAAAATCCGGGCGCGCGCGGCGGAGTTGCGCGCCATGTTCGAGGCGGAGGGGGCGCAATTGGTTGAGACCAATGTGCTTCAGCCCGCCGAGGTTCTTCTTGATCTATATGGCGAGGATATCCGGGGGCGTGCCTATGTGACTTCGGATACGCTTCGGGGGGAACAGATGTTGCGCCCCGATTTCACGGTGCCGGTTGTTCAGATGCATATGGAGCACGGGGCAGAGCCTGCGCGCTATACCTATTCGGGACAGGTTTTCCGGCGTCAGGAAGACGATGCCAGTAAGGACAATGAGTATACGCAGGTCGGTTACGAGGTCTTTGACCGCGAGAACCCGGCGGCGGCGGATGCGGAAGTCTTTGCCTTGATCCAATCAGTTGTGGCGCCCTTGGGGCTACGTGCGGCGACGGGGGACATTGGTGTTCTCATGGCGGCGGTTCAGGGGCTTGAGACCACCGAGCGGCGCAAGCGGGCGCTTATGCGCCATATCTGGCGGCCGCGTCGGTTCCGGGCGCTGATTGACCGGTATGCGGGGCGCGCGCCGGTTCCGGCGAGCCGCGCAGCGCTTTTGGCGCATGAGGATCCACTTGGGATTGATGTGCCGATGATCGGGATGCGGTCCCGGCGTGAGATTGCGGCGCGGATTGAGGCGCTGCGCGAGGATGCGGCAACGCCGCCCTTGTCGGCGGGGCAGGTTGAGATGCTTGAGGCGCTTTTGTCGGTGCGCGAGACCTTGCCTTTCGCTCTTGAACATCTGCGCGATATTGCGGTGGATATGCCGGCGATCACGGAGGCGGTATTCCGCATCAAGGATCGCATGGTGGCGCTTGCCGAGCGTGGCGTCGACGTGGATGCGCTTGAGTTCGAGACGAGCTATGGGCGCACACAGATGGAATATTACGATGGGTTCGTCTTCGGGTTTTATGCCGAGGGACGGCCCGATCTGCCGCCGGTGGCAACGGGCGGGCGCTATGATGCGCTCACGCGCGTTCTTGGGCAGGGGCGCGAAATTCCGGCCGTGGGCGGGGTGATCCGTCCGGGCGTGATGCTCAAACTGGAGGGCGCGCTATGACAATCAAGCTGGGCGTGCCGTCCAAAGGGCGGCTCATGGAAAAGACTTTCGATTGGTTCGGGGAGCGCGGCGTGACGCTGGCGCGGACCGGATCAGAGCGCGAATACGCCGGGGCCGTGGAAGGCGTCGAGGGTGTCGAGCTTGTCCTGTTGTCGGCGGGGGAAATCCCGCGCGAATTGGCGGCGGGGCGGATTCATTTCGGGGTCACAGGGACGGACCTTGTGCGCGAAAAGCTTGGGCTTTGGGATCAGCAGGTCGAGGAGATTGCGCCGCTTGGGTTCGGGCAGGCGGATCTTATTATCGCGGTGCCCAAAATCTGGGTCGATGTGGATACGCTTGACGATCTTGATGCGGCATCGGCGGCGTTCCGAGCCAAGCATGGTTTCCGGTTGCGGATCGCGACGAAGTATCACCGGTTGGTGCGGGAATTCCTTCAGGATAATGGCGTGGCGGATTATCAGCTTGTCGATAGTCAGGGAGCGACGGAAGGCACGGTGAAGAACCTCACCGCCGAGGCCGTGGCCGATATTACCTCGACGGGCGACACACTTCGGGCGAACCACCTCAAGATTTTGTCGGATGGTCTTATCCTGCGCAGTCAGGCGACGCTTTGGCGGAGCCGCAGGGCACCTGTCGACGATGTGGAGAAGGCGACGCTTGAGGCGTTGACGGCCAAGCTCGGGGTTGGTGCATAGGCTTGCGGTTGGTCCGTAAGGGCGGCACTATCGCGGGTAAACACAACCCGGGAGGCACGCGTGCTGACGCGGCTCAGAGAACTTTATGAAGGGCACAGTCCGGCGGCGCATCGCTTTCGCTATGCTCTGTTGATCTTTGACATCGTGACGATCCTGTTTGTGATCGTGACGTCTTTCTTTCCGCATACGCCTGCTGTTGAAATCACGGATCATGTCCTCGGGGTGGTGATCCTTGCGGATTTCCTTATTCGGGTGGCGATCGAAAAGCATAAGGGTATGTTTTTCCTGCGCCCCGCGACATGGGCCGATATTGTCGCGGTGATTTCCTTCCTTGCACCGATCACGGGGGAGGGGCTTGGGTTTTTGCGGATTTTGCGCACGCTCCGGCTTTTGCATACTTACCAGTTGCTCTATCGGCTACGGGCGGATTTCCTCTATTTCCGGCGTAATGAAGAGGTGGCGCTTGCGGCGATCAATCTCGCGGTGTTCCTGTTCGTGATGACGGGGCTGATCTATGCGCTTCAGCACGAGGTTAACCCGGAGATCGGCAACTATGCCGATGCGCTCTATTTCACTGTGACGACGCTGACCACGACGGGGTTCGGGGATATCACGCTGACCGGGACCGGGGGGCGGATGCTGTCGGTCGGTGTCATGATCTTTGGTGTGACTCTTTTCCTGCGGCTGGCGCAGGTTTTGTTTCGTCCGCTCAAGGTCAAGGAAACCTGTCAGACCTGCGGGCTTAGCCTGCATGATGCGGATGCGGTGCATTGCAAGCATTGCGGCGCGGTGATCCACATCGAAACGGAGGGCGGGGTTTAGAGAATCCCGATTTCGGCCAGGGCGCGGCTCAGATCTTCGGGGAGGGCGTCTTCCTGTGCGCGTCCGGCGGGGAGGTCGCGGGGGCTATCTTCGAGTTTGAGATAGCGCCAGCCCTGAAACGGGCGGCGCAGGGCCGAAGCGGTGCGATGGATTTCGGGGTCAAGCACGATGGCGCAGCGGCGCACCCCATCTTCGCCCATCACCTCGTCAAGGCGCAGGATTTTTTGGCGGCATTGGATCGACCCTTTGATAACCCAATAGATCGACCCGCCATTGAGCAGCTCGGCCTCACGTTTCGGCCACATGCGGGTGACGTGACGTGGCAGCCCATCCGGCGTTTGTGCGGCGCGGCTAGCCTGCCATGCGGCAAGGGTTTCGACGCTTTCGGTGCCGACGGATAGTTTGATCAGATTTACGGTTTTGGACATGTTTGCCTCTAGAAGTGGTATACCCTAGAGCGCCGACCCACGAGATCAAGTGAAATTTCTTTTCCGAAGGCGGGAATATTTTGCTAGTCTGGATTGACCCCAGAGTTCATTTTCGAGTACTTCGGCAACCCTCAGAAGGAGTGGCCGCCGTTCCCCGCTCTTCCAACGAAACGCGCCAGATCAACAGGATAGCTGCCAATGACCCGATTCTCCGCCCCCATCGCCGAGTCCATCTGGGACATGAAATACCGTTTCAAGGAGGCCGATGGGACGCCGATCGACAAGACGGTCGAAGATAGCTGGCGCCGTATTGCGCGCGATCTGGCGCGGGTTGAGGACGATTCCAAGGGGTGGGAAGAGAAATTCTATGGTGCGCTGGAGGATTTCAAATTCCTGCCTGCCGGACGGATCACGGCGGGGGCCGGGACCGGGCGGTCCGTGACCTTGTTCAACTGTTTCGTCATGGGCACGATCCCCGACAGCATGGGCGGTATCTTTGACATGCTCAAAGAGGCCGCGCTTACCATGCAGCAGGGCGGCGGCATCGGTTATGATTTCTCGACCATCCGCCCGCGCGGGGCGGATGTGAAGGGGGTGGCCGCGGATGCCTCCGGCCCTCTGAGCTTTATGGATGTGTGGGACGCGATGTGCCGCACGATCATGTCGGCGGGGTCGCGGCGCGGGGCGATGATGGCGACCATGCGCTGTGACCATCCGGATATCGAGCAATTCATCACGGCAAAATCCGATCCGGCGCGGTTGCGTATGTTTAACATGTCGGTGCTTGTCACGGATGATTTCATGGAAGCGGTGAAGGCGGACGGGCCTTGGGAGCTTAAGTTCGGCGACAAAGTCTATCACACGGTGGATGCACGCGACCTATGGAACAGGATCATGCAGTCGACCTATGATTATGCCGAACCGGGCGTGATTTTTATCGACCGCATCAACAAGATGAACAACCTCAGCTATTGCGAGACCATCGCGGCGACGAATCCTTGCGGCGAGCAGCCGCTGCCGCCCTATGGCGCTTGTCTTCTTGGGTCGATCAACCTTGCCAAGCTTGTGAAAGAGCCGTTTGAGGCGGCGGCGGAGCTTGATGAGGCCGAGCTTTCGGAGCTTGTCGCGCTGGCGGTGCGGATGATGGACAACGTGGTCGATGCGTCGCGTTTTCCGCTTCCGGAACAGGCCGAAGAGGCGCGCAACAAGCGCCGGATTGGTCTTGGTGTCACGGGGCTTGCGGATGCGCTTTTGATGCTTGGCCTGCGCTATGGCAGCGAAGAGGCGGCGGCGCAGACCGAAGCCTGGATGAAGGCGATTGCGCGGGCGTCTTATCTCGCGTCGGTCGACTTGGCCAAGGAGAAGGGGGCATTCCCGCTTTTCGACAAAGAGAAATACGTGGGTGGTGGGCTGGTGGCCCATATGGACGCGGACGTCAAAGAGGCGATTGCCGAACATGGTATTCGCAACGCGCTTTTGACCTCGATTGCGCCGACGGGCACGATCAGCCTTTATGCGGGGAACGTCTCAAGCGGGATCGAGCCGGTCTTTGCCTATGCCTATACCCGCAAGGTTCTGCAGAAAGACGGCAGCCGCACCGAGGAAGAGGTCGTCGATTACGCCGTACAGATGTGGCGTGATAAATTTGGCGACAAGGCATTGCCCGACTATTTCGTTAACGCCCAGACGCTGGAGCCGGCCGCCCATGTGCGGATGCAGGCGGCGGCGCAGTCGTGGATTGATTCCTCGATCTCCAAGACCATCAACTGCCCTGAAGATATTTCCTTTGAGGCGTTCAAGGATGTCTACATGCAGGCGTGGGACACGGGCTGCAAAGGGTGCACGACCTATCGGCCCAACGATGTGACGGGCTCGGTTCTTGCGGTGTCGGAGACGACCGAGAGCGCACCGGGCGAGAAGCCAGAGGATCACGTTACCGATGGCGAAGTGATCTATATGTCCGAGCCTCTTGAGCGTCCGCAGGCGCTTGAAGGGGCGACTTACAAACTCAAATGGCCCGATAGCGAGCATGCGATTTACCTCACGGTGAATGACGTCATCATCAATGGTCACCGTCGTCCATTCGAGGTTTTCATCAACTCCAAGAACATGGAGCATTATGCGTGGACGCTGGCGCTTACGCGAATGATTTCAGCGGTGTTCCGGCGCGGTGGAGATGTGTCTTTCGTGGTGGAAGAGCTTAAGGCCGTGTTCGATCCGCGCGGTGGCGCATGGATGCAGGGCAAATACATCCCGTCGATTTTGGCGGCGATTGGCGGCGTGATCGAGCGCCACATGATCGCCATCGGCTTTATCGAGGGCGAAGGGATGGGCCTCAAATCCGATCCTCAGGCCGAAGCCATGGCCGTCGGCGAAGCGCCGCGCGGCAAGGCCTGCCCGTCCTGTGGCCAGTTCGATATGCGCATGATTGAGGGCTGTATGACCTGTGCCAGCTGTGGCCATTCCAAATGCGGGTAAGTCGAGGCGTTAGGTAAACATACCTCGAAAATACACCTTCCAGCGGGGGAAGTTTTCGTTGTGCGCCGTGATTTCATGGTGCACAACGGCGTTCATGAAGGTGAAGCGGAACTGGATCATGCCCTTGCGGCAGATATGCGGGATTTTTCTCGCCGGTCTTCTTTTCCTTCAGAGCACCATGGCGTTTGGTGGCGCCTCGGTGCTGCGGAGCGAAGCCGGTATCCAGATTGTCATCTGTGGTGCCAATGGTGTTCAAACCGTCACGATCGACGCAGATGGCAATCTGATCAGCGAAACCGGTGAGGAGGGGGCGCCCTCCACGACCGGTCATTGTCCCTTCTGTATCGTTGGTCCCGCGCTGGAGATTGCGTCCCCTGGCGCGGCGCTGCGACCGGTCGTTTTCCACTATGTGTCTTATCAGGCCAGCCCCGATGCTGTTGCTCCGCAGGAGCGGCAGACAGGTGGGCATGGCATTCGCGCCCCGCCGGTCAGCGTCTAAGGGGCGTCCCCCTACATCTGTCTTTTGAGACCGTGTGCCCTTTCCTGTGGCGCGCGGTTTGATGTGCCATGCTGACTTCCAACGGTAAGAAAATGAACAATACTAAATATATGCGCCTGAGTGCGTATGCGATCCTGATGTCGTCCCTGTCCTCCATCGCGATGGCGCAGGCTACTGAAACCAATGGCAATGAGGAGGCGTATCAGCTTCCGGATATCATTGTTGAAGCTCCCGAAGAGACGATCGGGGCAAGCAAGGTTGTCCTTGGCGATCAGCCGATGATGTCGACCCCCGCTGCGGATGGCGGTGAATTCCTGCGTGCGGTGCCGGGCGTGACCTCGGGGCGGATGGGTGGCCATGGGCTTGAGCTTGTGATCCGCGGCCAATCCCAGAACCAGCTTAATATTATCGACTCGGGGTCGTTTACTTTTGGCGGCTGTCCCAACCGTATGGATCCGCCTGCGGCAACGGCAGGCATTTCGCGTGCCGATAAGATCATTGTGGAACGTGGTTATCAAAGCGTGACAAACGGGCCGGGTGGCTCTGGCGGGGCGGTGATCCTAGAACGTGAAGCGCCGGAGTTCGAGGACAGCGATCCGCTGAGCTTTGGTCTCAGCACCGGGCTTGCGAGCAATTCCGGCAAGATCAACGTGAACGGGGATTTCTCGCTCGATCTTGGGCAGGGGTTCTATCTTGAGGGCTACGCCGGCTACAAAACCGCCGATGATTACAAGGACGGCGACAGCAATTCGGTGCGCAGCTCCTATGATCAGAAGAGTGCGGGGCTAACCTTTGGCTATGAGAGTAATGGCGTTGATCTCGCTTTTGATATTGAGCGTGATCAGGTCGAGGATGCCCTATTCCCCGGTGCTGGGATGGATAGCCCGCTTTCGGATACGTCGATTTATCGCCTGCGCGGGGGTGTTGATCTCGATGCCGGGATTTTGCGCCGGATCGAGGGGAACCTGTTCCTCAGCGAAGTTGAGCATGTGATGGACAACTTCACCCTGCGTCCGGCGGGGATGATGTATGCCCGTACGCCGACCACCTCGGACACCCATGGCGGCAAGATCGAAGCGCATCTGGAGTTTGGGGCGACCAAGGCCAAGGTTGGGCTTGATGTTGTATCGAACAACCGGATGGCGACCTTGTATTCGGCCATGGCAGCGGCGCCTGTGCTTGCGGAGAATCCGGCGGTTGCGCGGTTCCTGATGTGGCCGGATGTGACGATCAGTCAGACAGGTCTTTATGGCGAGACAATCACAACGCTTTCGGATCGCACCACGCTGACGCTTGGCGCGCGCTATGACTATGTCAAAGCGACGGCAGGGGCGGCCAGCACGGTGCCGGGGGGCTCGGCGACATCGCCGAATACCTTCTACACGATGTATTATGGCACGACGTTCAATGATGCACGCACCGAGCATAACCTTGGTGGTCTGGCGCGGATCGACTATGCGCTGAGTGCGGATAGCAACCTGTTTGTCGGCCTGTCGCGCTCTGTGCGAACGGCGGATGCGACGGAACGGGCAATGGCGAAGTCCAACTGGGTCGGGAACCCGAATATCGCCCCGGAAAAACACCACCAGCTTGACCTTGGTTATGAGCGTGATGGTGGTAACTGGAGCTTCAACGCGGCCGTATATGCCGACAAGGTGAACGACTATATCCTGCGCGATCAGTTCAGCGTGGCCGGTGTGACCACCTATCGCAATGTTGATGCGTTCCTGACCGGTGTTGAGGTGAATGGTAGCTGGACCAAGGGCGGTTGGCTCGTAATGGCGGACGCCACCTATACGCGCGGCAAGAACGAGACCGATGGGCGCGACCTTGCGCAGATCCCTCCGCTGATGGGTAGTATCTCTATGTCCTACGGCGAAAATGCATGGCGGGCCGGGGGCCGGATCAACTGGGCTACGGCACAGAGCAAGATCGACCCGGCACGGGACCCCGGTGCCACGCCGGGCTATGCGACGCTTGATCTGTTCGGTAGCTATGAACTGAACCAAAACACGGTGCTGCTTGCGGGTGTTGATAATGTCTTTGACAAGACCTATGCCAACCACCTTAGCCGGACCAATGTGTTCGATCCGGGTATGTTCCAGGTGAACGAACCGGGCCGGACGTTGTATATCGGTCTGGAAACACGTTTCTAAGACGGGCGGGCCGCGCAGCGTTCTGTGTGGTCCGATCCACACCGCCGCTTTGCCGATGGAGGCACGAATGACCAAGAAAACCCGAAACAGGCTCTGCCCTGATGCTGCCCTGCGCGGGCTTGGTGTATTGGTTTTGATGGGGGCCTTGATGGGCCCTTCTGGCGTCCATGCGCAAAGCGACGAAACACCCCCGCAGGTCAGCGTTGAGGCCACGCCGCAACCGATGGCACCGATGGTGGACGAGGGCATGGTGGTGCCTGCTGAGGATGTGGCGCAGGCTGATGAGGCGACACCGATCATGGCCGAGTCGGAGCCTGTGGAGGTGTCGCCGTTCCAATGGCAAAACGGGGTGCAAACCGCGCTTGATTATCTGCGCAATGGCGGGCCTGCGATCTGGGCGATTGCGCTTTTGTCGGTCGTGACCACGGGGCTTGTGCTTTGGAAAATCTGGCGTTTGATCCTTCTCGGGGCATGGCATCAGAGCGTAGCGCGTAAGGCGGTTCTGATTTGGGAAACCGGGGATCGCAAAGGGGCGATGGATGCCGTGGCGCGCGGGCGTGGATTGCGTTCGCGGGTGACGCGGGCGGCCATGGCAGCGCAGCAGGGTCGGCCAGAAGCCGTGGCGCGGGAAGAGACCACGCGCGTGGCCAAGATGGAATTGTCCAAGGCCGGGACAGGGCTGCGTGCGCTTGAATTGATTGCGGCGATTGCACCGCTTCTGGGGCTGTTGGGGACGGTATTGGGGATGATTGCCGCCTTTCAGGCATTGCAGGAGAGCGGCAACAAGGCCGATCCAGCGCTTTTGGCCGGAGGGATCTGGGAGGCGCTTTTGACCACGGCGGCGGGGATGGCGGTTGCGATTCCGGCGTCCATCGCTCTTACGTGGTTCGAGGCGGTGATTGACCGAATGCGGATCGATGTCGAAGACCTCGCTACGCGTATTTTCGTTAGCGCAGAAGGCAAGGCCCCTGAGACGGATCAGATCGCGGCGGAGTGAGCGGATGAATTTCGCCGAGAGCAAAAAAACACGCCGGCGCCCAAGCCTGACGCCGATGATTGACGTAGTGTTTTTGCTATTGGTGTTCTTCATGTTGGCGTCCCGGTTTGGGATGGATGCGGTTATGCCTGCACCTTTGGCGGGCAGTGGCGTAAGCCTAGCCGGGCCGCCCCGGTTGGTCGATGTGTTGCCCGAAGCCGTGATGCTCAACGGGATCGCGACGGATGAGGCGAAGCTTGCGATCTATCTTGAGGCGCTGGTCGATAATCCGTCGGATACGATTGTCTTACGTAGCCAGATGGGTGCATCGGTGCAGCGGATCATTGACGTGATGACCGCGCTGAAACAGGCCGGATTTCCATCGGTTATTTTGGTGGAGTAGATGATGGAGTTTTCCAATCCCACCCCGCCAAAGCACAAGGAATCGGTTTTGCCGATGATCAACGTGGTGTTCCTGTTGTTGATATTTTTCCTAATGACCGCGCAGATTGCACCGCCTGAACCCATGGAGGTCGAAAGCCCGGTTGCGGATTTGTCGACCGATCCCGAGGAGGCTCCGATCCTGTTTATCGCCGCAGACGGAGCGATGGCGTTTGAAGATATGCGCGGTGATGCGGCGCTTGTGGCGCTTGCAGCGCAGGCCGAGGCGCAGCCGGTTTTGCGGCTCAAGCTTGATGCGGCCTTGCCAGGGGCGGTTTTGGCCAAGCGGATGCAGCAATTCGCGGCGATGGGGTTTGCGAAAATCGAGATCATCGTGGAGCCGTCATGAAGGGGATGGTGGAGATCGCGGTTTTTGCCGGGCTTGCGGTTGGATTGCATTTAGCGGTGCTGTCCTATGATCCGCAGGGTGGCGAGGATGCGGGTGGTGTCGGGGGGGCGGAGGTGCTGACGCTGACCGGGGCGCCCGCAGCGGTGACGGAAGTCATCGAGGAATGGACGCGGCCGCCCGAGGCGCAGGTTGAAACACCCGACATACTCCCATCGCAGGAAGAGGTTGGGCAGGAGGCGCCGGAGGTGCCGCATCTGCACCTGATGCCTGCGCCCCGTGCCGCGCTTCAGGTTACACAGATGGCGCGCCCGCTGGTGGAGATGGTGCCTGAGGTCAGTAAAGAGACGCCGCCACCGCCCAAGAAACCGGACTCCAAACCCAAGAAGACCCCGCCGAAGAAAAAGCCCGAAAAGCGCGAGGCCGCCCCGACCAAGAAGGCCTCTGGTAAGGGCGGTGCGGCGCAGGCCGGTCAGTCGGGAGGGCAGGTGCAAACGCTCTCCAAGGGGCAGCGAGCCAACTTAATCGGGCGTTGGGGCGCGCAAATTCATCGCGCGATTGCCCGTAAGCAGCGCAGCCCAAAGGGCGCGCGTGGGGGCGGGCGGGTCAAGCTCAACCTGCGGGTCTCGCGCAGTGGCAAGCTCTTGTCGGTGCGCGTGGTGCAGGCGAGTGGCGACGCGGCTTATGCACGGGCTGCGGTGGCCGCAGTCAAGCGGGTGGGGCGGTTCCCGAAGGCCCCGGCTCAGCTCACCGGCGACAGCTATGCCTATACGACGACCCTGACCTTCAAGAAGTGATCCGTTTGGCGGGGCTCAGAGGATTTCGAAGCGCGCGACATCGACCATGCCACGGTCAGTGATTTTCAGGGCGGGGATGACCGGTAGGGCAAGGAAAGCTAATTGCAGGAAGGGTTCTTCCAGTGTCACACCAAGAGCGCGGGCGGCATTACGCAGGTCTATGAGGTGGTCACGGACCGTCTCGAAAGGCTCAAGGCTCAT
>JAAEZB010000039.1:1952-9437 GCA_018223085.1 Paracoccaceae bacterium | reverse complement strand
TGTTCTGTGATGATCTTGCCTTCGAGGATGCCGATCACGTCGGTCTCGGCGCGGTTGGAATGGTCGCGGAAGTCCTCTGATGAGACCGTGGGTGCAATGACTGAGTTGCGTCCGACCGGAGGGATCGTCTTGCGTGCCGCAAAGGCGGTGTCTGTGAGGCGGCGGCCTGCGCAGAAAACCATCTGGGCATGGCAGGTTTCGAGGCTGTCGAGCGCCACGATGTCGGCGCGTTTGCCCGGTGCGATCTGGCCACGATCCTTGAGACCAAAGGCTTCGGCCGCCGAGAGAGAGGCGGCACGGTAGACGGCGAGCGGCGAAGCGCCGCGCGCGATCAGGCGGCGTATCATATAATCGAGATGACCATATTCGGCGATGTCGAGCGGATTGCGATCATCAGTGCACAGGCAAAGATAGGGCGAGGTGGCATCGGTCAGGATCGGGGCAAGCGCCTCAAGATCCTTGGAGACCGAACCTTCACGGATCAGAACCCGCATGCCTTTGCGCAGTTTTTCAAGCGCCTCTTCGGCGGTGGTCGCTTCATGCTCGGTTCGGATGCCGGCGGCGATATAGGCGTTGAGGTCGCGCCCGGAAAGTTGCGGACAATGGCCGTCAATATGGCCACCCTCAAAGAGGGCGAGCTTGGCCATGCAGGTCGGGTCGCGATAGATCACGCCGGGATAGTTCATAAACTCTGCTAGCCCGATACCGGACGGATGACCCATGACCTTGGCTAAATCCTTGGCGTCAAGCTCTGCACCGGAGGTTTCCATATGGGTCGAAGGCACGCAGGATGAGAGCTGTACCCGGATGTCCATCAGCGTGTGTTCGGAGGCTTCCTGAAAATAGCGGATGCCGGGCAGACCGATCACGTTGGCGATTTCATGCGGATCGCAGATCGCTGTGGTGATGCCTCGCGGAGCGACACAGCGATCGAATTCGAACGGCGTCACGAGGGAGCTTTCGATATGCAGGTGAGTATCAATGAAGCCGGGCACGAGGGTCAGGCCGGTGACGTCAATGATCTCTGTGCCTTCATAGTGCGCGCCGATACCGACGATGGTTTCGCCGCAAATCGCCACATCGCCTTCGATCATGGTGCCGGTAACGACGTCGAATACCACCCCGCCGCGCAGCACGAGATCGGCGGGCATGTCGCCGCGCCCTTGTGCGATTATACGTTCCAAATCGGCCATTTTTCCCTCGCTCAACCCCGCCTTTGTGCGGGGATTAACGCAAGTATCACCGACGCAGGAGAGCAGGTCCAGACGCTCTCTTGGCGGATCAGGCTGCATAGCAAAGGTGTGAAGAAGGTAGACGCAAAGGACAAGTTGCGTTTAGCGTTGAGATGATCGGAAATTGAGCACCTGAATTTTAGGGTGTCACTATTTTCAACATAAGGGCGGACCTTTTCAGGAAACCGTCACATATTGGGAGATAAATGCAGTTTCAAAATGAGAGCACCGGAAAGGTTGCCGTATCCCCGCGGGGCACATGGGCGTTTGATCCGTTCGTGATGTCGTGCGGCACTTACCAGGAAGAACGGCATAGTGCCGTTATAACTATTTCTCCAGGAGGGAGTATCTTATGAAAACCCAAAAAACTTTCGGTCGTCGCGCCGTGCTCAAGTCGGGGGCTGCTGCCGGTGTTGCGGCAATCGCAAGCCCGGCTCTGGTCAGCAAGGCTTTTGCGTCCTCGGGTGAGTTGACGCTGATGGACTGGTCGGATTACTGGCCCGAAGATATGCTTGAAAAGTTTACCGCCGAGACGGGCATCAAGGTGAACTATATCGGTATCGGTTCGAACGAAGAGCTTATCAACAAGATGAAAGCGTCGCAGGGCGCTGGTGCGGACCTGATCGGCCCGACCAACAACCGCTCTCTCCAGTGGGGTCCGCTTGACCTGCTGCAGCCCTTCGACATGACCCGTATCCCGATCGAAGCAGCCAACCCGGCGATGGCTAAAATCGGCCCCGACGCTTGGGATTTCGCTGGCGCAGGCAACACATGGATTCCGCATATCTGGGGCACGGAAGGCATGTCGTGGCGTGTTGACAAATGGGCGCCGAAAGATGCCTCGGGTGTGCCGAGCTATGGCGAGATCTGGTCGGAAGAGAATGCAGGCAAGACCATGATCCGGGCGCATTCCGGTATGCTCTGCGCCGGTCTTTACATGGAAGCCTCGGGCGCCATGGATCCGGGTTCCGTCTGGGCCGCGTATACTTCGGAAGAGAAGATGCGCGAAGTCTGGACCCAGATCACCGATTGGTGCATCGCGCGTAAGTCGAACCTCAAGCTCATCTGGAACGACGCGGACACCCAGAAGAACGGCCTTCTCAACGATGGTGTTCTTGTTGGTCAGACATGGGACGGTCCGCCGCTCGCGCTCAAGACCGCAGGCGAGCCGGTCACCTATCAGGCACCCGCCGAAGGCGCGATGGCTTGGGTTGATGGTCTTGCGATGCCTAAAGGGGCAAAGAACATCGACGCTGCCTATGAACTCATCAAGTTTGCCTATGATCCGGCAAATGCGGGCCCGGCGATTGACAAGCATGGCTACAACTCGCCCATCCTTGGCGCAGACAAGCTCGCCGGTGAGACCTATGCGAAGAACTTCGCGGAGGCTTATCCGGGTGACGCGCTGGCCAACCTCAATGCCTGGCCGGCAGAGGCGCCTTGGTATGCGGATGTCCGTACGGAATTCGTGAACAAATTCCAGAGCGCCTAACGCACACGCCATGTCGCCCGGCCACGTCACCAAGTGGCCGGGCGATTTTCTTGACGGGCCGCCAAAAGAGCCCGCGACACAAAATATATGACGACGGGGAAGCGATAGATGAGTTCTGGTGTTGCAGTTGATCTGGAGAACATCACGATCAGGTTCGGCGATTTTACTGCGGTAAAAGACGCCAACGTGAATATCAAAGGTGGTGATTTCTTCTCTTTTCTCGGCCCGTCGGGCTGTGGGAAAACCACTATCCTGCGGGCGGTGTCGGGGTTTCTTGAGCCGAGCGAGGGACGGGTCCTCATCGGCGGGAATGACATGGCCGGGATCGGACCGAATAAGCGCCCCACGGCGCTTATCTTCCAGAACCTCGCCCTTTTCCCGTTGATGACGGTTTGGGAAAATATCGCGTTTTCCATGGAGGTCGCCGGGGCTAGCGCCAAGGAGCGGCGCAAGCGGGCGGATGAATTGCTCGACATGATCGCGCTTCCGGGGCAGGGCGACAAACTTCCGAGCGAGCTTTCGGGGGGACAGAAACAGCGGGTGGCGATTGCGCGCGCGCTTTGTGCGAACCCGGATGTGCTTTTGCTGGACGAGCCGCTTTCGGCGCTTGACCTGAAGCTGCGTCAACATATGCGCACCGAGTTGCGCGAAATTCAGAAACGGGTCGGGATCACCTTTATCTACATCACCCACGATCAGGGCGAGGCGCTGACCATGTCCGACAATGTGGCGGTGATGAAGGCAGGGATCATTGATCAGATCGCCTCGGGGCACGAGATCTATGACGATCCGGCGACACCGTTTGTCGCCTCGTTCGTGGGCGAAAACAACGTCTTCCGCGGCAAGATCAAATCCATCGACGGCGGTCATGCGATCATCAGCACCAACCGCTCCGGCGACCTTGTGGCGCGGATCACTCCGGCGCAGGTCGGCAATCTTGCGGTCGGGGATGAGGCGATGATGTTCGTGCGCCCCGAAGCCTTTGAGGTTGCCCCCGAACAAGGCAGCACCGGGCAGAACCTCGTGTCGGCCAAGGCCGTCAACGAAGAGTTCGAGGGCAATTCCTTTAGCGTCTTCCTTGAGGGGGATGGCGGCAAGCTTATCAAGATGTCTGTGCCCAACCTTGGGCAGGATCGCATCTCGACGCAGGGCCATGATCTTACATTGCGCTATGAGCCTTCTAACGCCGTTGTCATGCCTGCGGGCGAACTGGCCTCGGAGTAGGGCCGATGAAGAAAATGCCTTTTGCCGAATTTTTCCGGAACAATGGCCCGGTCATGGGAAGCCTTTTGATTGGGCTGGTTGGGTTCTGGCTGATCTTTCTGATCCTGTTGCCGCAGCTTTCGATGCTCGACTATTCCTTCCGTTTCAACCTGCCGCCGGCAGAACTTGGCGGACCGAAGGATGTCTATACGCTCAGCAACTACGAGCATTTGCTTTATGGTTCGGACGAGACCAAGCAGAGCTTTAACACGGTCGACCTCAAGGTTTTCGTGCGCACGATCATAGCGGCGATCATAGTGACGATCTTCAATATCGTGCTGTGTTATCCGCTGGCCTATTTCCTTGGTCAGGCCAAGGGTGCCGGAATGGCGCGGCTCTTGGTGGTGCTGCTCATCATTCCCTACTGGATCAATGAAATTCTGCGGGCTTTTGCCCTGCGGATCATTTTCGGAGAGACAGGGCTGCTCAATGAGGCGTTGATGTTCCTGCATCTGGCGAGCGAGCCGATTGATTTCATCCGTCAGGATGTCGCGCTCTATGCGGGGCTGGGCTATGCCTATATCCTGTTGATGCTTTTCCCGATGTATAACGTCATCGAAAGCCTTGATCGCAATCAAATCGAGGCGGCGCGAGACATGGGAGCGAGTTGGCTTCATATTCATCGCCGCATCGTCATTCCTCATGCCAAGCCGGGTATCGCCTCGGGATCGACCATGGTTTTCATGCTGAGCGCCGGGGCGCTGGCGGCACCGCAAATCCTTGGCGGGCCGAGCAGCCTCTGGTTCACGCAGCTTGTCTATCAGTGGTTCAATGACTCGCTCAATTGGCAGCAGGGCGCGGCCTATGCCATCGTGCTTCTTGTCTCGACCATCGCGATCGTCTTGACCTTCATGAAGATCTTCAAAGTGAACATGGGGGATATCGGGAAATGAGTTCTGCCAACCTGATCCGTATCGCCCTTGGGGCATACCTGCTGATCTTCTTTAGCTATCTTCTCGGGCCGCTCGTTGTGATGAGCTTGACGGCGTTCAACTCCTCGGGGTTTCCGTCGGTGTCGCCTTGGGCTTGTTTCACCTTCGAATGGTTCGGGGTGCTGTTCGAGGACAAGCATATCCGCGACGGCCTTTTCTACAGTGTGGTGATTGGCATCGGCACGGTGATCTTGTCGGTGTCGATGGGGCTTGCGGCGTCAATCGTCCTGACGCAGGTCTGGCCGCGCTTCCGGTCGACCTATTACACGATGATTATCGCGCCAATCCTCATTCCCGGCGTGGTGCTTGGTATCTCGACACTGGTCTTCTGGGATCGGGTCGGAAGGTTCCTTGGGGTCGAGGATGGATCATTCCTTTATGGGTTGTTCCATAATGGGATTTTCCTGACCATCCTTGGTCAGTCGTCCTTTATCGCCTCTTATGCGATGCTGGTTTTCGTCGCCCGGCTTCAAAGGTTTGATCCCGGTCTGACCGAGGCGGCGCTTGACCTTGGCGCGACCCATACGCAGGCGTTTCGCAAGATCCTCCTGCCGTTCATGCGGCCGGCGATTGCTTCGGCTTCGGTTCTGGCGTTTCTCGCATCGTTCGAGAACTACAATACCACGACCTTTACCATCATCGACTACAAAACCCTGACCACGGTTTTGGCGCAGAAGGTGCGGCTTGGGATCAACCCGTCGATTTCGTCGCTGGCCTTTATCATTATCACGCTGACGGTTTTCGCGGCGCTGATCTTTGAAGCGGTGCAGCGGAATAAGGCCCGCAAGGACGCCGTGCGCCGGGGTAAGCTCAAGACAGGGGATAAGGGTATTCTACCGTCTTTCCTACGTGGCAATCCGGCGGCGATTATGCTCGTGCTGTTGTCTTTCGTGGTAATCGCAATGGTAGGCACGGCACAGTCCTATAGCCCGGAGCAATGCAAAATCCGCGTGAAGGAAGAGCGCCAGATCGAGATTCAGAAACGCATCGACGCGTTGAAGAAGGCGCGCGCCGAGCAGCAGGCCACGGAGGCGGCGGAGGCCGAGGCCGAGATCCCTGCCAAGCCTGCGCCCGCGACAAGCGGTGCCTTTGGCAACGTCTTTGCCCCTGACAACCTAACCACTGAAGAGGAAGAGGTCGACGTCGCACCCGAAGCCGGAAGCGGGGCATTCGGCAATGTGTTTGCGCCCGGTAACCTGTCGGACGAGGGCGCCGAGGCTGAAGAGCCGCCTAAGCCAGAGGCGGGGAGTGGTGCCTTTGGCAATGTCTTTGACCCCGGAAATCTATCCGGAGGCGACTAAGCAAGGAACAGGCCGCAGGAAGATGCGGCCTGTTTTTGTTTTGCTTAGAGGGCCGTTTCGAAAAGCGTCGTGAGGTTGGTCTCGGTGAGCTCAATCGGGTTGCCGCCACAGGACGGGTCGATGATCGCACCTTTGACCAACTCCGGGATGCTTTCGGCGGTGACGCCGAGGTTGGAGAGGCGGCGCGGGATGCCAAGGCTGTCGTTGAGCTCCTGCACGAAGGCGCGGAAACCGTCAAAACCGCCCGCGATGCCGAGATAAGCGGAGGCCTGTTTGAAGCGGTCGGCGATGGTAGGGGCGTTGAAGTCGAGCACGGCGGGCATGCAGACGGCATTGGTCGTGCCGTGGTGGGTATTGAAATGGGCACCGATGGGATGGCTCATGGCATGGATCGCGCCGAGGCCCTTTTGAAACGCTGTTGCGCCCATCATGGCCGCGCTCATCATCTGGGCGCGGGCTTCAAGGTCAGCGCCATCCGCGTAGGCGCGCGGCAGGTAGTCCTTCACAAGGCGCATACCTTCGAGGGCGATGCCTTGGCTCATCGGGTGGTAATGGGGCGAGGAATAAGCCTCGACGCAATGGGCAAAGGCATCAAGCCCGGTTCCGGCGGTGATGAATTTCGGCATGCCGACGGTCAGTTCAGGATCGCAGATGACGACGCTCGGGAGAACCTTGGGATGGAAGATGATCTTCTTGGCATGGGTTTCGGAATTGGTGATGACGCTGGCGCGGCCGACTTCAGATCCGGTTCCGGCGGTGGTCGGCACGGTGATGATCGGGGCGATGGCATCGGCGTCGGCGCGGGTCCACCAATCACCGATATCTTCGAAATCCCAGACCGGGCGGGTCTGGCCTGCCATGAAGGCAACCATCTTGCCAAGGTCGAGGCCGGAGCCACCACCAAAGGCGATCACACCGTCATGTTCCCCGGCCTTGTAGGCTTCTACCCCGTCGGTGAGGTTCTTTTCATTCGGGTTGGGATCGACATCGGCAAAGAGCGCACGACCAAGGCCAGCGGCCTCAAGAATGTCGAGCGTCTGGGTGGTGATCGGGAGATCGGCAAGGCCCTTGTCGGTGACAAGCAGCGGGCGTTTCATCCCGGTCGCGGCGCAGGCCTCGGGGAGTTCAGCAATTCGGCCAGCGCCGAACTTGATCGTGGTCGGGTAGGACCAGTTACCGGTAAGCGTCATGATGGAACTTTCTTCTTCAGGTTAGGCCAGTTCAAAACCGCGCGCGATTTCGTAATCGGTCACCACGCGGTTGAA
>JAAEZB010000039.1:0-1528 GCA_018223085.1 Paracoccaceae bacterium | reverse complement strand
AGGCCAGCGACATAGCTTTTCATCAGGTCGGACATGCCAAGAGGATCTTGGGCATCATAGAAAAGCGGTTCGCCATCCTTCCAGAGCGATTGATGCACATGGCTTGAAGAGCCGACCTTGTCATGGTGCCATTTCGACAGGAAGGACACCGCGTGGCCCTGTTGATAGGCGATCTCCTTGGTCGCGTGTTTGGCAATGGTGTGGAAATCGGCCGTGTCGAGGGCAGGGGCGTATTTGATGTTGAGCTCTTCCTGCCCGGTTTCGGCCTCGCCTTTGGAGTTTTCGATCGGAAGGCCCGCGTTCCAGAGGTGATTGCGCAAGGGGCGCATGACATGCTCTTCGCGGCTTGTCTGGAGGATATGGTAATCCTCGTTATAGCCCGAGATTGGCGCGAGATCGCGAAAGCCCGAGCGTCGGATTTCGTCGAAACTTTTCTCGAAGAGAAAAAACTCCAGCTCGCTTGCCATCATCGGGGTGAGCCCCATAGCTTCGGCGCGGGCGATCTGTTTCTTGAGCATGGTGCGCGGGGAATGCGGCACTTCTTCGTGGGTATGGTGGTCGAGGATATCACAGAGGGCCATCACCGTCCCCTCAAGCCAGGGCATGGGGCGCAGCGTGGTGAGGTCGGGCTTCATCACGTAATCGCCATAGCCCTTTTCCCATGAGGTCGAGGCATAGCCTTCAGGCGTCGCCATCATCAGGTCCGTGGCAAGCAAGTAGTTGCAGCAATGGGTTTCTTTCCAGCCACCGGCAATGAAATGTCCGGCGTGGAAACGCTTGCCCATGAGGCGGCCTTGCATATCGACGAAACAGACGAGGACGGTATCGATCTCGCCCGTTTGGACCTGTGCCTTGAGATCATCGAAACTGAGACTGCCGGACATGGGGTTTCCTTTCTGCAAAAGGGCGGGCCTTGCGGCGAGGCTGAACCTCGGGGTGCCGCGTTGCTCTCCCCGTGTTTCGGGAAACTTTCCATGGCGGCGAAGAGAGTGTCAATCGCCGCCGGGAGATTCATGTCGCGTAGCGAGAAGGCAGCCTCTCAAAGAGGCGCGGCTTAGAAAATTTCGATCAGGCCTGCCGCGCCCTGACCGCCGCCGACACACATGGAGACTACGCCCCACCGCGCTTTGCGACGGCGCCCTTCTAGCAGGATATGTCCCGCCATACGGGCGCCGGACATACCGTAGGGATGGCCAATTGAAATCGCGCCGCCATTAACGTTGAGCCTTTCGGGATCAATGCCGAGCTTGTCACGGCAGGGCAGGAGCTGGGCCGCGAAAGCCTCATTGATTTCCCAGAGGTCGATCTCGTCGATTGTAAGACCTGCGCGCTTGAGCAGGCGGGGAATGGCGACGATCGGGCCGATGCCCATTTCTTCGGGCGCAACACCAGCCACGGCAAAGCCACGCAGGGCGCCGAGGGGAGAGAGGCCGCGTTTTTCGGCCTCGCGTGCCTCCATCACGACAAGGGCCGCCGCGCCATCGGAAAGCTGGCTGGCGTTTCCGGCGGTGACGGTTTTGCCGAGGAC
>JAAEZB010000038.1:14994-27351 GCA_018223085.1 Paracoccaceae bacterium | reverse complement strand
TCGGCAAAGACGGTCGGGCGCACGTAGTAGCCTTTGTTAACGCCCTCGGGACGGCCAAGACCCCCGGCAAGAAGCGTTGCACCTTCCTTGATGCCGGTTTCGATAAGCGCCTGAATCTTGTTGAACTGAAGCTCGGACACAACCGGGCCGATATGACGGCCGCTTTCCGTGGTCGGACCAACCTGGGTCGCTTCGGCGGCGGCCTTGGCCTCATCAAGCGCCTGCGCATAGCGCGACCGTTCAACCATCATACGGGTCGGTGCGTTACAAGACTGGCCCGAGTTCTGCATGATGTGGATCACGCCGCGTTTGACGGCCTTTTCGTCCGCATCGGCAAAGATGATATTCGCACCCTTGCCGCCAAGTTCGAGGCTCACGCGCTTGAGCGTATCCGCAGCGGCCTTGGAAATCGCGATCCCGGCGCGGGTCGAGCCGGTGAAAGAGACCATATCCACATCCGGGTGCGACGAGAGTTGCGAACCAACACCGACACCGTCGCCATTGACGAGGTTGAAGACACCGGCAGGGATACCCGCATCATGCACCATCTCGGCAAAGAGCAGCGACGACAGCGGTGCCACCTCGGAGGGCTTGAGAATCACGGTGCAGCCCACGGCAAGCGCCGGGAAGACCTTGAGCACGACCTGGTTCATCGGCCAGTTCCAAGGCGTGATGAGCGCGCAGACGCCGATCGGTTCAAGGCGGGTGCGGTCGACATCTTTATACGGTTTTTCGACCTCGAATTCGGCCAGCGCCTCAAGGAATCCAGCCATGTGCCAGGCGCCAGAGCCCCACTGGTTGTTGAGGGCAAGGTCAAGCGGCGCGCCCATTTCGGCGCGCATCGCTTCGGCCATCTCTTCGCGGCGTTCCTTGTAGATTTTGGCAAGGCCCTTCAGAAGCGCGATCCGTTCGTCCATCGACTTGGCAGCCCACGCCGGAAAGGCTGCTTTGGCTGCGGCTACGGCGGCATCGGTGTCGGCCTGATCACCAAGCGAAATCACGGCGCATGTTTCTTCTGTTGCCGGGTCGATCACATCAAGGTCACGTGCGGCAACCGGGTCCACCCAGGCACCGTTGATATAGAATTGGCGTTTCTCGATCATAGGGGTCCCTCCATCCATTCGGGCGCACTCTGACAGCCCGCCTGAGACCTCGCAAGACCGCGTCACGCGGCGTCACAATTTTTTTGATCAAATTTTTCGACACGCCCTTGTATGCGACATTCTGTCCCATTAGATGGGGAAACGACCGCCTGAGCCTATACATACCAAAACTGGAACGTATCTAACGGGCTAAGAATACTCTGTTGAACAGAGCAACAAACAGGAGAACAAACGCATGGGCCTGCGTATCAACGACATCGTTCCAAACTTCACCGCCGAAACCGATCAGGGCACCATCACCTTCCATGACTGGATCGGTGATAGCTGGGCGATCCTGTTCTCGCACCCGAAAGATTTCACTCCGGTCTGCACGACCGAATTTGGCGCTGTGGCACAGCTTGCCGATGAATGGGAAAATCGCGGTGCGAAAGTGATCGGTCTTTCGGTCGATAGCGCCGAAGAGCACGTCAAATGGAAAGCTGACATTGAAGGCTTTGCCGACACCAAGGCGGGTTTCCCGATCATTGCCGATGAATCTCTCGAAATCTCCAAGGCATTCGACATGCTCCCGGCCGAAGCCTACCTGCCTGATGGCCGCACCGCTGCTGACTCTGCATCGGTCCGCTCGGTCTTCATCATTTCGCCGGACAAGAAGGTCCAGCTCATCATGACCTATCCGATGTCGGTTGGCCGCAACTTCGCCGAAGTGCTGCGCGCCCTCGACGGTCTTCAGCGCACCTGGCAACAGCCGCTGGCGACCCCGGCGAACTGGACCACCGGTCAGGACGTGATTGTGGCCCTCGGCCTCAACGACGACGAAGCCAAAGAAAAATACGGCGAGATCGACGTAAAGCTGCCTTACCTGCGCTTCACCAAGAACCCTGGCTAACTCCGGGTTTCAGACGATTTACGAAAGGCGGGAGCGCAGGCTCTCGCCTTTTTCTTTTGTCAGGAAGATTGCGTGCGGCGGGTGATGGCGCGGCGATAACGCGCGCGCAGGATTTCGGCGCGTAGCTTTTGGCCGAAGGTCCGGGTCTTGCTCTGCACAGTCGAGCCAGCGTTGGCAAAGCTCTTCTCAGCGCACCCATTGGGCAGGATCGTTTCGATCTTTTGCCCCGTCGCCCAGTGCATTTGCAGGAAGCTATCGACGGGCCGGTCGAGTTGTTCGGTGCACTTCAGAAGGCGCTTTGCGGCTTCGCGCCCGACAAGCTGTGCCGTGGTCTGAAGACCAATACGGCGTGGCGTGAAGAGGAAGAGATCGTCCTCCTGATCTGTCACTGTTGTTACCGGCTCGCGATCCTTGGGCGGGATGCGGATAAACCGCTCCGGTCCGGCGTGGCGTTCAAGGAGGCGCAACAGGGCATCGCGTTTGTCGGGATCAATCTCAAGATCGTCCTCAACAACGAGTGCCGCGTCCCATCCTGCATCGACGATTTTCTGCCAGGCCTTGCGATGGCTCAGGAAACAGCCGATCTCGCCCCCGGCAATCGCAAATGGATAGTGCGGCTGAAACAGGTCGCCGGGGCGCACATTTACCGCCGCCTGCACCTCTGGCAGCCGCCCATCCACAGCCTCAAGGACCTCGGCCCCCGGCAGATCGGCCAGAAGGCGGTCCACATTGCTGCGCCGCGCGGTGCTTTCGGACATATGGATAATGAGGCTATGCATGAGCGGGTCATACTCTTGCATCGGCCAAAGAAAAAGCCCCGACCGCGCGGGCCGGGGCTTTCGATGCCATCAAGAAGAGAGGATTAGTCCTCTTTCTTCTCGCGTTTTTCCTGAGCGATTTCTTCGCCGGTCTCCTGATCGACGACTTTCATCGACAGGCGGACCTTGCCGCGGTCATCAAAGCCAAGCAGTTTGACTTTGACTTCCTGACCTTCTTTGAGAACGTCCGACGGATGGTTCAGGCGACGGTTCTCGATCTGAGAAACATGCACAAGGCCATCACGCTTGCCGAAGAAGTTCACGAAGGCGCCGAAATCGACGATCTTCACAACCGTACCAGTGTAGATCTCGCCAACTTCCGGCTCGGCCACGATCGAGTGGATCATGTCATAGGCCTTTTGGATGGCTTCACCGTTCGGCGAGGCGATCTTGATGATGCCTTCGTCGTTGATGTCGACCTTGGCGCCGGACACTTCGACGATCTCACGGATGACCTTACCGCCCGAACCGATCACTTCACGGATCTTGTCGGTCGGGATTTGCATGGTCTCGATGCGCGGTGCGTGGACAGAGAAGTCCGCCGCGCCCGAAAGCGATTTGTTCATCTCGCCAAGGATGTGCATCCGACCGTCTTTCGCCTGAGCGAGGGCCTTTTCCATGATCTCGGGCGTGATACCTGCGACCTTGATGTCCATCTGAAGCGAGGTGATGCCGTTTTCGGTCCCTGCGACTTTGAAGTCCATGTCGCCGAGGTGATCCTCGTCGCCAAGGATGTCGGTCAGGATCGCGTAAGAGCCGTCATCTTCAAGGATCAGGCCCATAGCAACGCCCGCAACCGCCGATTTCAGCGGCACGCCTGCGTCCATCATCGACAAGGAGCCACCGCACACAGACGCCATGGAGGACGAGCCGTTGGATTCGGTGATCTCGGAAACGATACGGATCGTGTAGGGGAAGTCCGTTGCAGCAGGCAGAACCGCCTGAAGCGCGCGCCATGCTAGCTTACCGTGACCAATTTCGCGGCGACCCGGAGGGCCAACGCGACCCGCTTCACCAACCGAATAGGGCGGGAAGTTATAGTGCAGCAGGAAGTTGGATTTGAAGTTGCCGTGCAGCGCGTCGATGAACTGTTCGTCATCGCCGGTGCCGAGCGTGGTCACCACGAGACCCTGGGTCTCGCCACGGGTGAACAGCGCCGAACCGTGGGTCCGCGGCAGCAGGCCGGTTTCGCAGACGATATCACGAACCTTGTCGAGCGCACGCCCGTCGATCCGCTTGCCGTCCTTGACGACAGAGCCACGCAGAATGGAGGATTCGAGCTTTTTCAGCGCGGAGCCAAGGTTGGCATCCTCTTTTTGCTCGTCGGTCAGAGCTTCGATGATGGCTTGCTTGGCAGCGGCAACAGCGGCAGTGCGCTCTTGCTTGTCGAGGATCGCATAAGCGTCCTTCATCTGCGCTTCGCCAGCCGCTTTCACAGCTTCGAACAGCTCGGAGTATTCCGGCGGCTGGAAGTCGAAGGGCTCTTTTGCGGCGTCTTCTGCGAGCGAGATAATCAGGTCGATGACCGGCTGAATCTGCTGATGCGCAAAGTTCACGGCGCCAAGCATTTCGGTTTCGGTCAGTTCGTATGCTTCCGATTCAACCATCATGACGGCGTCTTTGGTGCCGGCCACGACGAGGTCGAGACGCTGGTCCGGATTATTGCGCAGACCCTGCATGTCGTCCACGGTCGGGTTCAGGATGTATTCGCCATCCTCATAACCAACGCGGGCACCGGCGATCGGACCCATGAAGGGCGCGCCGGAAATGGTCAGCGCGGCCGAGGCAGCGATCATCGCAACGATGTCGGGATCGTTGACAAGGTCGTGGCTCAGCACGGTGCACATCACGAGGACTTCGTTCTTGAAGCCGGGGACAAACAGCGGGCGGATCGGACGGTCGATCAGGCGCGCGGTCAGGGTTTCTTTCTCGGTGGGGCGGGCCTCACGCTTGAAGAAGCCGCCGGGCACTTTGCCGGCAGCATAGTATTTTTCCTGGTAGTGAACGGTCAGCGGAAAGAAATCCTGACCGGGTTTCGGCGACTTTGCAAAAGTCACGTTGGCCATGACCGAGGTCTCGCCAAGGGTGGCGATGACAGAGCCATCGGCCTGCCGGGCAACCTTGCCCGTTTCCAGCGTGAGCGTTTCTTCGCCCCATTGCATGGTCTTCTTCGTTACGTCAAACATCTAGCGTATCCTAATTGGGAGCACTCCCGGGCGTTCCCGGGTCTCCCGATTTGCATGGCGGCCCCATTGCCGCCGACCCCTTCTATCATTCTTTCACGATGCCGGGGTCCGGGCACCACGTCTCAGATAGCGCGGCCATATAGGAAAAAGGGCCGTTTGGAAACAGGTTTTTCCCCGGCGGGCACCACGGTCAGTCGCGTATTGGCAACACTGTGTTCGCGTCAAACGGGTGGATTTTATCCGAGCTTCGGTGGATGATAGAAAGACCGAGAAACGCGACAGGACATTCTTACCCATATGAAACCGCTTCCCCTCGCTCTGGCGATCCTGACCATCGTTCTTTTTGGCTGCGCCGAGACGGCGCGCGCGCCTGCCGGGGTAAGCACGGTATCGCGCGGGGATGGCCCCCGCATCCTCGCTATGGGCGATAGCCTTATGGCCTGGCACGGGCTGAGCGGGAAATCCATTGCACATTCCGTGGCCAACAACCTTCAGGAGCCGGTGCTCAACAAGGCCGTGAGCGGGGCGCATGTGCTTTACAAGCTGCCGATCTCCGGCGCCATGGGCATGAAGATCGCCAATCAGTTCGACCCCGAGGGCGGCTGGGATTGGGTCGTCGTGACGGGGGGCGGCAATGACCTCTGGCTCGGCTGTGGCTGTCGCAAATGCGAACGCAAGCTCGACAAGCTGATCTCGCAGGACGGGCGCAAGGGCGCCATTCCGGGCATGCTTGGCCGAATCCGCCAGACCGGTGCGCGGGTTATCTATGTGGGCTACCTGCGCAGCCCCGGTGTTGGCTCTGGCATCGAGGAATGCCGTTCGGAAGGCGACGTGCTTGAAGGGCGTGTTGCCCGGCTCGCCGACTATGCCGAGGGGGTCTATTTCATCTCGCTCAAAGACCTCGTGCCACATGGTGACCGGAGTTATCATGGCGTCGACATGATTCATCCCTCGACCAAAGCCACGAAAGAGATCGGCGAACGCGTTGCGGCCCTGATCCGCCAGGTGGATTCTGCACGCCACTAACATGCGGCCTAGGCCTTGAAGCAAATAAATGGCGCATTAACTTGATCGAAAAGGTCCGATGATGCAATCTAAGGGAGAGTCGGGCTCCTCCCATATTCGGGTTAAGCGTGCCGCACACAGGTATTTGGCCGGGCGGGCAACAATGTGAAGGGAGCGTCATGTCGCTGAAAAATAAGATCGTATTCGCGATTCTGGCCTTGTCGATCTTCGGGTCCACCCTCCTTACAGCAGCCTATCTCAAAAAATCCCGCGACATTGCCAAAGAGATGTCGAGCCGTGAACTTGCGACACAGGCCGATCTTATCATCGCCTATTTTGAGCAACGCCTTAATACGGTGCATGGCGATTTGGCAGCGTTAACCCATGCGACCAATGAAGCGCTTTCAGTCATGAACCAGAGCGGACAGGTGGCTCCAAGTGGCACTGGAGAGCTACAAGGGCCGCTACTTGACGAGGTTGCCAAGAGCTTCGAGAGAATCTCGATAGAGCGGGGCCACTATACACAAGTCCGCTTGATCGGCGTCGAAAATGGCGGGCATGAGATCGTCCGGTTGGATGTGTCCCCTTGGGGAACCATTCGTGTCGCCTCGCAAGATCTTCAGGACAAGTCGGCCGAGTCTTACTACATTGATGCAGTGAAGCGTTTTCGCTATCGCGTGCACGACCATGCTGATGAAACGCACGGGCATGATATCTACTATTCGATGCTCTCTCTCAACCGAGAGCGTGGCGTTGTTGCGGAGCCCAAGGTTGCAACCCTAAGGGCCATGACGCCGGTGTACCATACGTCTGGCGGGCTTTTCGGTCTGCTCGTTATCAACATCGACTTTGAAAAATTCGCGGCCTCGGCCCTGGAGGACATCCCCCATAGCAACGAAATTCTGATCGCGACAGAAAATCATGATTACGTTTACTTCGAAGCGGAAAGCGGGAAGACACGCCTCGAATTTCACCAGCACTATTCCCAACCTGTCCCTGAAGTGGTGCACGGGGCCTTGGAGAATACGAACAGTGGCCTGATCGAGCTTGATGACAAATTCGCCGTATCGGCTCGGGTGGCCGTCAACAACAGCTCTGACCGTTTTTTTGCGTCGATTGTGGTCGCCAATCAGAGTCTCATGCGCGAAAAGATACGCGAGCTTGGGCTTTTCGGCGCGGAACTCGGGCTGATGATGGTGATGATTACCGCCGCCGTGTCTCTTGTCCTTGCGCGATACCTCACGGATCCGCTTGGGCGGTTATCCGAAGCTGTGACCGAGGCTCAGCAAACTGGGCAGAACTTTGTTTTCGACTATGGGAAAAAGGACGAGATTGGACTGCTTGCCGGGGCGCTGACGCGATTGTCACGCTCCTTGCACGAGAATGAAGAACTCATCCGCGCCATTCTGGATAGCGCCGGTGAGGGAATCGTAGCGGTTCGTGACGATGGCAAGATCGTTGACACGAACGCGGCGTTTGACACGACCTTTGGCTATGACCACGGCACGCTGAAGGGCAAAAACGTTCGGATGCTCATGCCCTCTACGGAGGGCGTAAGCTTTGAATGGTATCTGGCGCGCTGGCTGGAACTGGGCAATACCGGACGGGCCCAGAGCGGCCACACTGAATATGGTCGGCGTAAAGACGGATGGCTTTTCCCGGTTGAAACGACGATCACCAAGCTCGAATTGCGGGAAGAGACGCTCTATATCGCTGTGGTGCGCGACATCACGGAGGTGATTGCCGCCGACAAGGCCAAGGCAGATTTCATCGCCACGATCAGCCACGAATTGCGCACGCCTCTTACCAATATGATCGGTTATGTGTCCTTCCTGTCGTCGCCCGAGTTCCTCCCCTCGTCCAAGGCCCTGAGCGCGGCGCTTGAGGGAGATACTGAAAAAGAAAAGGCGCGGGCGGACTTCGTGGCCGAACTTTCACAGATGGCGCAGCGGGCGAAGCTCTCGGGGGATCATCTGCGGGCCTTGATCAACAATATTCTCGACTTCTCCAAGCTCGATGCCGGGAAGATGGAGCTCGATATCGAGGAACTGGAAATCGAGCCGATGATACACGGTGTGATGGATCAGTTCGAAGGGGTGTTCGAAGAAAAAGGCCTGAGCATTGATTGTGTGCTCAAGGTGGATCGCGTCTTTGCAGATGAAATGCGGGTTCGGCAGGTTCTTATTAATCTTGTGGGCAATGCCGTGAAGTTCACCGACAAGGGCGGTATTACCCTATCGGCGCTGCCCAAGGGGGACTTTGTCGAATTCCGCGTGACTGATACGGGCGGAGGAATTTCCAAAGAGGCGCAGGCGCATCTTTTTGATCTGTTCACTCAGGCAGATTCCTCGGCCACGCGTCGGGTTGGTGGAACAGGCCTTGGCCTGACGATTGCCAAGCAACTGACCGAACTGCATGGCGGCACAATTGGCGTAGAGAGCACACCCGGCAAGGGCAGCACCTTCTGGTTCACGATCCCTCTGCGTCCAAGCGCGGCGGATACCCCGCCTGAGCCCTCGGCATGAAAAAACGCCCGCTCCTGAGGGAGCGGGCGTTTCGAAAATCGGCTTGGAGCAGCGATTAGCGGCGCAGGCCAAGACGCTTGATGAGGTCTTGATAGCGTGCTTCTTCTTTGCCCTTGAGATAGTCGAGCAGCTTGCGGCGCTGGGCAACCATCTTGAGGAGGCCACGGCGACCGTGGTTGTCCTTCTTGTGGGTTTTGAAGTGCTCGGTCAGCGTCGCGATACGCGAGGACAGAATGGCAACCTGAACTTCGGGCGAACCGGTGTCGCCGTCCTTGGTTGCGAATTCCTTCATGACGCGGGCTTTTTCTTCAGCAGTAATCGACATCGGGGTCTCCTTTGAGATTAAGGGTTAAGGCACGAGCCGGGATGTCGTCCAGCAAGGTCCATGGAGAAATCCACCCCAGATTCGAGGTAGATGCGGGCGTATAGGCGGAATCGCCGCGAAAGAAAAGGAAAAACGCGCCTCAGAGCCGGAGGAGTTCGGCCGCCCCGGCGCTCCCCTGCGGCAAGAGCGTGATATCCGCCGGATCGAGATCCGCGCCGCCATGCACCGTCGCCACAAGGACACCATCGACATAGATTTCGCCAGTGTCAGGTGAGGTTTCGTCGCTGCGGATTTCGATCTCTGGATCGGTCGCGTTTTCTTCATAAAGCAGGATCAGGCTATCCTCGTCGCGATTGAAATCCATGATCGTGGCGTCGTCGCCACCGTCCTGCCATTGCGAGAGAAGGAAGCTATCCATCCCGTCGCCGCCGGTGGCAATGTCCCCGGCCCCGGCATGGATCACGTCGTCCCCATCGCCTCCGTTAAGGAAATCCATCGCGCCTTCGTCGCTGGTGCCATCGACAAGATCGTTCCCGAAACCGCCAAAGAGCACATCCTCGCCTGCTCCGCCAAACAGGGTATCATCACCATCGCCGCCATGCAGCGCGTCATCGCCCTCGCCCCCATCGAGATCATCCGCACCAAGGCCGCCAACAAGCGAATCCGCGCCTGCACCACCATCAAGAAGATCATCGTCGGAATGACCAAAAAGCGTGTCTTCCCCGTCTCCCCCGTCAAGGTGGTCGCTGCCCGCCTCCCCATGCAGGAGGTCGTCCCCGGCTTCCCCGGTCAGGACATCGTCGCCTTCATCGCCATGAAGCACGTCCTCACCCTCGCCGCCGCGCAGGGTATCATCGCCCTCGTAGCCGTTGATCTGGTCGTCGCCGTCGCCGCCCGCGATCTCTTCGCTGTCTTCATCGCCGGCAATAATTTGATCCTCGGGATCGGTCGGCGCGGGATCGTCCTCAGCATCAGGAGGCGTTTCGGCGTCAGGGTCGCTCTCTGCATCCTCTGCTTCGGGTGGATCAAACATGGTCTCAAGGAGGTTTTCACCGTCCTCATCTGTGGTTTCGCTGCCCTCCTCGCCAGAGGGAGAGGTGCCGTCCCCATCATCTTCTACTTCAACCACATCAAACGTGAAAATCGCCGCCGCACCGGCGGCCATGATCCCCAAAAGCCCGGCAAACATCAGCATCACACACACCTCCACACTGCCCCACCGTATTGGCGCAGAATTCCCAGGCTGCGTAAATCACAAATGAAAACAATGGTTAACGCGACGTTTCCGGCACTATGTGTCGAGGCCCCAAGGCATGGGGTCGGTCTTGTAGGCGATATAGAGCGGGTGGCGCGGATGTCCGGCCTTGGTCAGGCCAAGGCAATGGATCTGACGACCTGTTGCGCGCAGCACTGCACGCATCGCGCCGCCCTGGCCGAGATGCTCGCCATGCGCGCCCCAACCGGCGACAATCACATCGGCCCAGTCACAGGCCTCGGCCACGGCCCGGTCATTTTCGGGGCCTTGCGGTGCAGGATGGGCACGTAGTTTTTTAGGGTCCGTCTCACGCAGGGCAAAGATATTCACCGCCCGAAAGCCGCCGAACCCCAAGGCCCGCGCCCGACGTTCACAGCGTTCGATCGTGGGGTCATTCTGGGACTCAGTCGCCTTGGACGGGTTGAGCATGATGAAAGCCACCTTGCGCCCCGCCGGATCCCAAACCCGGGTCAGGTCATAGCGATAGGTTTCGCACTCCGAATAGCGCGCT
Source organism: Paracoccaceae bacterium (assembly GCA_018223085.1). Classification (GTDB taxonomy): domain Bacteria; phylum Pseudomonadota; class Alphaproteobacteria; order Rhodobacterales; family Rhodobacteraceae; genus Shimia. Next base: position 16,734 of record JAAEZB010000038.1, on the reverse strand, counting down.
TGGGAGGCGGCATCGCCTTTTTGGAAGCTGCGGGAAATCACAACACGAAAACGCGGCTCGGATGCAATTCGCCCGCCTTGAAGACCCCGATGGCCACGGGTGTGCCCTCAAACGAGGCCCAACATTCGTCGCCATAGTCCACGCCATGAGCGATCACCATGCCGGGGTTGCCGTTCTTCAGGCGCACCACGCCCTCGGGGGTGCATTTGACTTCTGGCAGGTCGGCCAGGGCGACTTCCAGCGGTTGAATATGTGTGTCGAGTTCGGGCGTGCGCGCCATAGCGTCGATCTGGTCAAGCGAAAGGCCATCCCCGGCCTCAAACGGCCCGGACCAGACCCGGCGCAATTCGCGCACATGGCCGTAACAACCCAGCGCCGCGCCAAGATCACGCGCGATAGAGCGCACATAACCACCCTTGCCACAGGTCATCTCAAGCGTGACATGATCCGCATCTTCGCGGTCGATCATCACCAGCGACTCGACCCATAGCGGACGAGCGGCGATTTCCACATCCTCGCCATCGCGGGCGAGCTTGTATGCGCGCTGGCCGTCGATCTTCACGGCACTGAATTTGGGCGGCACCTGTTGAATATCACCAACGAACTGGCCCAGTGCGGCTTTGATCTCGTCATCGGTGGGGCGTGTATCGCTTTCGGCAATGACTTCGCCCTCGGCATCATCCGTATTGGTCGCCTGACCAAGACGCACGGTGAACTCGTAGCATTTGAGATCGTCGGTAATATAGGGAACGGTCTTGGTCGCCTCGCCAAGCGCCACGGCAAGAACGCCGGTCGCGTCCGGGTCGAGCGTGCCCGCATGGCCCGCCTTCTTTGCCTCAAGCGCCCAGCGCACTTTGTTGACCACCGAGGTCGAGGTTATGCCCGCCGGTTTATCCACGACCAGCCAGCCGGAAATATCGCGTCCCTTGCGTTTGCGTCCCATGATGTCTGTGTCCCTAAAAGTAAGGCGGGCGACCTAGCCCAAGCATCGCGCCCTGTCAATTTGCTCGCATAGCCGAGGCCTTCTCCGCCCTTGGGGCCATCCTCGGCAAGGATGCCTCCGGCGGGAGTATTTTCCCAGAGAAGAAGGAAGGATTATTCTTCCTCGTCGCCGTGTTCGACATCATGACGCACGCGCGCGTCGCTTAGCATGCGGCGGGTGTCGTCCATCTGGTCAAAGGTCTGGTCGAGCTGAAACCGAAGGTCGGGCGTATATTTGAGGCCGGTCTTCTTGCCGATGGCGCGGCGTATCTCGCCCTTGTTGCGCGCAAGTATCTTGAGGACCTCGTCCTGCCCCTTACCGCCAAGCGGCAGCACATAGGCCGTCGCGATCTTGAGGTCGGGCGAGGTGCGCACCTCGCCAACGGTGATTGACATGCGGTTGAGATCGGGATCATGCACGTCACCATGCGCCAGCACCTCAGCGAGAGTGCGGCGGATCAATTCGCCTACGCGCAACTGGCGCTGCGAAGGGCCGGGGCCATCGTGGAACTTGTTCTTTGCCATGCGCCCCACTTATGCCTTTCGCAAGGCTTTGCCAAGCGCCCCGGCATTCGCTAAACGGGTCGAAACCACGTCAAAATCCGCACCACCGCGATACGTACGCAATACAGACGCGATGCATATAGGGGAAAACGCCATGTCAGACCTTCCGGGAATCGTCATCACCGGGGCCTCGGGCCGCATGGGCCAGATGCTGATCCGCACCGTTCTTGAGAGCGACAAGGCGCGCCTTGTGGG
>JAAEZB010000038.1:0-14687 GCA_018223085.1 Paracoccaceae bacterium | reverse complement strand
CAATTGACGAAAAAGGTCGCGGCGGCGCTTGATGAGGACTTCGATATCGAAGTGATTGAGGCGCATCACCATCATAAGGTCGATGCACCATCGGGCACGGCGCTGATGCTGGGCGAGGCGGCTGCCGAGGGGCGTGGCGTCGATCTGGCGGATGTGTCGGACCGAGGGCGTGATGGCATTACTGGGGCGCGCAAACGTGGCGATATCGGCTTTAGCGCCATTCGCGGCGGCGATATCGTGGGCGAACATGACGTTCTTTTTGCCGCTGCGGGCGAGCGTATTACCTTGCGCCATGTGGCCACGGACCGGGCGATTTTTGCTCGTGGTGCACTCAAGGCCGCGCTCTGGGGGCAGGATCAAAAGCCCGGTGAATATGATATGATGGACGTGCTCGGCCTCTGATCCTTTGGATCAGAAGTCGATCGCGATTCCCTTCTTTTCCCAATCCCCATACCGCACAGGCTCCGGCCCATCACGCCCGCCAAGCTCGGTCGGCATCGCGTCGGCCTTGGCATTCTTGCGTCGTTCCTCGGCTTCGGCCAAGGCGCGTAGGGCCGCCGGGGGCAGGTCGCGCGCGTCGTCGGAGGATTCGTTTGGGCGGGTTTCGGGAGAGTCGGTCATCGGGGTTCCTTTCGCTCTGCCCCCTTGATATACGCGCCCGTCCCCCATGGACAAGCGACCAAAGGAGCGTTCCCATGTCCCAGACCGGTGTTCAGGCCCGCCGCAGTGCGGTTTATCTTCTCGACAAGGTGATCGGAGAAGGCCGGCTGATGTCCGAATTGATCGGGGCGGGGGCCTTGGACAAGCTTGAGCCAGAAGATCGCGCACGGGCCCAGCGCCTTGCACTTGAGACACTTCGTGGGATGGAACGGGCCGATCGTATCCTTCAGAAACACTTGGCCAAATATCCGCCGCTCACGGTCCGCAATACGTTGCGCCTTGCGACGGTGGAGCTTTGTGCTGGCGGGGCGGCGCATGGGGTGGTGAATGCCGCGGTCGAGATCGTGGCGCGCAACAAGCGCACAGCGACGATGAAGGGGTTGGTCAACGCCGTGCTGCGTAAGGTAGCGGCAGATGGACAGGAAGTTTGGCCCACGCTGCGCGTACCGCGCCTGCCGAAATGGCTTCGGGGGCCTCTGGTGGAGGCGTATTCGCCCGAGATCGTGGCGGCTATGGAGGCGGTGCATTTCGAGGGCGCGCCGCTGGATCTTACGGCCAAAGGCGACAAGGGCGCGCTGCAACGTTCGCTTGGTGGAGAGCTTCTGCCGACGGGGACCACGCGTCTGAGCGAGGCCGGGCAGGTCACAACGTTGCCGGGCTACAAGCGCGGAAGCTGGTGGGTGCAGGATGCGGCTGCGGCGATCCCGGCGCAGGTTCTTGCGCCAAAAGAAGGCGAGCGGGTACTCGACCTTTGCGCCGCGCCGGGTGGCAAAACCATGCAAATCGCGGCCAGTGGCGCCGAGGTCACGGCGGTAGACGATTCTGAGACGCGCATGAAGCGCCTGCGGGAAAACCTCAAGCGCACACGGCTCAAGGCCGAGATTGTTGTTGGCGACGTGATGGATCAGGAAGGGCAGTGGGATGCGGTGCTCCTTGATGCGCCGTGCTCTGCGACGGGGACGATCCGGCGCCACCCGGATCTGCCCTTTGCCAAGGATGGGAGCGAGATCGGTGATCTTATCGCGCTACAGGCGCAGATGCTCGACCATGCCTTGAGCCTTGTGAAACCGGGTGGGCGGCTTGTTTTCTGTACCTGCTCCTTGCTGCCGGATGAGGGCGAATGCCAAGTGGACGAGGTGCTGGAACGCCGAGATGATATCACGGTTGATCGTGCCGCGCTCAATCTGCCCGGGATTGACCCTGCGTGGATCACCGAGGAAGGCGGACTGCGTCTGCGGCCGGACTACTGGGCCGACAAGGGCGGGATGGACGGGTTTTACGTTGCCTGCCTGCGCAAGGCATAAGTTCGCCAAACCCTGCTCATGCGGATTCAATCGGTGACTTCCGCCCCCTTCGGCGGTATATTCTCCGAAAACGCCAACAGGCGGGCAGAGGCAGACAAGGATGAGCAATCCCGACGGGTTTTCAGCGCGGTGGACGCGTTTCATGCACCGTGTGCATGCGCGAATCAGCGCGCGCGCGCGTCCCGCGACCGTGTTTACCTCCATGCCCGAGCCGCGCACCATCGGCAGCTTTGCCAAGGGACGACAGCTCTCGGCGGGGAATTATCAATTCGCGGGCCATCTTGTCACCACCCCCGGCACGCCGATCTGGGATGTTGAGGTTGATGACCCTGTTTTCTGGCGGGATCTTCATGGCTGTGCCTGGCTCGATGATCTTGCCGCCGTCGGCGATGCCCCGGCGCGGCACGCGGCGCAGGAGTGGGTGTGGCTCTGGATCGACCGTTTCGGGCAGGGCGCAGGGCCGGGTTGGACGCCTGCCCTGACGGGGCGGCGGCTGATCCGGTGGATCAACCATGCGATTTTCCTCCTGCGTGGGCAGGAGAGAGAGGCGTCCGAAGCGTTCTATCGCTCACTTGGACAACAGACGATTTTCCTCGCACGGCGCTGGCCCAAGACGCAAGCCGGGTTGCCACGGTTCGAGGCGCTAACTGGATTGATCTATGCGGGGTTGGCCCTTGAGGGAATGGAGGAGCATGTCGCGCCCGCCCGCAAGGGGCTTGAGCGCGAGTGTGCCGAGCAGGTCAATGACGAGGGTGGCATCCCAACTCGCAACCCCGAAGAGCTTCTTGAGGTGTTTACGCTCCTGACATGGGCTGCGGCGGCACTGACGGATGCTGGAGAGGTTCCGGGACCGGCCCATATTGCCGCCATAGAACGGATCGCACCAACCCTGCGCACGTTGCGCCATACGGATGGCGGGCTGGCACGGTTTCACGGAGGCGGGCGTGGCCTTGAGGGGCGGCTTGATCATGCGCTGGCCGAAAGCGAGGTGCGCACACGGCAGCAGGATGGGCTTGCCATGGGGTTTGCCCGCCTGTCTTCGGGGCGCACCAGTATCATCATTGATGCAAGCGTGCCGCCCAAAGGCCCGGCGTCGGTCAATGCTCATGCCTCTACGCTGGCGTTTGAATTGACGAGTGGGCGACGCCCCATGATCGTCAATTGCGGCTCGGGCGCGAGTTTCGGCGCTGAATGGCGGCGTGCAGGGCGGGCGACGCCGTCTCATTCGACGCTCTCTCTTGATGGGTTCTCAAGTGCGCGGCTCGGGCAGGGCGGACGTGGTGGCTGGCGCGAGGAACAGCTTGTCGATGCCCCAACCGATGTTCCGATCCAGATGGGGCAGGCGCCGGACGGGTTACGGTTTCAAGGCGGGCATAACGGGTTCGTGGCGACCCATGGCTTGACCCATGCGCGCACGCTCGAACTGGCCTTCGAGGGGCGCGGTATGGTCGGAGAAGATTTACTCGTTGCGATTGAGGACGGCGCCAAGCGAAACTTTGATGCGGCGCTTGATGCGCATAGTCTTCAGGGCATCCCCTATCAGATCCGGTTTCACCTGCACCCCGAGACGGATTCAGCCATCGACATGGGCGGTGCGGCCGTGTCAATCGCGCTCAAGAGCGGGGAAATCTGGGTCTTTCGGCATGATGCCGTGGCGAATTTGACCCTTGAACCGAGCGTTTACCTCGAAAAAACGCGTTTGAAGCCCCGCGCGACAAAACAAATCGTTCTATCCGGCGTCGCAATGGAGTATGCGACCCGCATCCGGTGGTCGCTGGCCAAGGCGCAGGATTCTGCGGTGGCCATTCGCGATTTGAACCGTGATGAGCTGGATTTGACAAACTGACCCCATAGGGACCCCAAAAAGATATGACCGACCTGCACCCTGTCCGCCGTGCCCTCCTTTCCGTTTCCGACAAGACCGGCCTGATCGAGCTGGCCACTGCGCTGTCCGAGCGCGGCGTCGAGCTGCTCTCGACCGGCGGTAGCGCCAAGGCGATGCGCGACGCTGGCCTTGCGGTCAAGGATGTGTCCGAAGTCACCGGGTTCCCGGAGATGATGGATGGTCGCGTGAAGACGCTGCACCCCAAGGTGCATGGCGGTCTTCTGGCCCTGCGCGACAACGATGACCATGTCGCGGCGATGGATGAACATGGCATTGGTGCCATCGATCTTCTCGTGGTGAACCTCTACCCGTTCGAGGAAACCGTAGCCAAAGGCGCGGATTACGATACCTGCATCGAGAATATCGACATTGGTGGCCCGGCGATGATCCGTGCGGCGGCCAAGAACCACGGTTTTGTCAACGTGATCGTGGACGTCGAAGATTACGACGCACTGCTGGCCGAGCTTGCAGCCAATGACGGCCAGACCTCTTATGCTTTCCGCCAGCGCCTCGCGCAGGCAGCCTATGCCCGGACCGGCGCCTATGATGCGGCGGTGTCGACCTGGATGGCGGATCAGCTCGCCCTCGAAGCACCGCGCCGCCGTGCCTTTGCCGGTGAGGTCAAGCAGACCCTGCGTTATGGTGAGAACAGCCACCAGAAAGCAGCGTTCTACACTGACGGTTCGAACCGCCCCGGCGTTGCGACTGCGGTGCAGCTTCAGGGCAAGGAACTGAGCTACAACAACATCAACGATACGGACGCGGCATTCGAGCTGGTCGCGGAATTCGCCCCCGAGAACGGCCCGGCCTGTGCCATCATCAAGCACGCGAACCCCTGTGGTGTTGCTGTGGGCGCATCGCTCTCCGAGGCGTATCAGAAAGCTTTCGACTGTGACCGCACTTCGGCTTTTGGTGGCATCGTCGCGTTGAACCAGCCGCTGGACGCGGAAACCGCCAAGAAGATCACCGAGATCTTTACCGAGGTGGTCATCGCGCCGGGCGCATCGGAAGAGGCCAAGGAAATCTTCTCGGCTAAGAAGAACCTGCGCCTGCTGCTGACCGAAGGCCTGCCCGATCCGCGCAAGCCGATCACCGCGTATAAACAGGTCGCGGGCGGTCTTCTCGTGCAGGACAAAGATGTGGGTTATGTCGGCATTGAAGACCTCAAGGTCGTGACTGAGAAGGCTCCGACTGAGCAGGAAATGGCCGATCTTCTCTTTGCATGGAAAGTTGCCAAGCACGTCAAGTCGAACGCCATTGTCTATGTCAAAGACGGCGCGACTGTCGGCGTTGGGGCGGGCCAAATGAGCCGCCTCGATAGCGCCAATGTCGCAGCCGCCAAGGCCGCGCGTATGGCAACGGAGCTTGGCATGGACGAAAGCCCGGCCAAGGGCAGCGCGGTGGCGTCGGATGCGTTCTTCCCGTTCGCGGATGGCCTCCTTGAAGCGGCGGCTGCAGGCGGCAAGTGCGTGATCCAGCCGGGAGGCTCAATGCGTGACGAAGAGGTCATCAAGGCCGCGAATGACGCGGGCCTTGCCATGGTCTTTACCGGCATGCGTCACTTCCGCCACTAAGGCGATATCGCGAAACCCCTTGCCTTCGATCTATGCGAGGTGGGCCATGACAACGCGCCATTCCCGAGAGATACCAAGGGGATGGCGACACCGCAGACAGGGAGGTGCAGGGGATGCGTCTTGTGTTCTGGGCCGGATTTTGGGCCTTTATCACGGATCAGGCGAGCAAATATCTCGTCGTTCATTACCTGAACCTTCGCGAGGTTCTTCTGATTGATGTTGCGCCGCCTTACCTGCGCCTTGTCATGGGGTGGAATGAGGGCGTCAACTTTGGCCTTTTCGCCAGCGGATCGGACATGGCGCGCTGGATTTTGATCGCAATTGCTCTTGCCGTGGTGGTCTTCGTTTTGGGCTGGGTCTGGCGTGATCCACCGGAACGGGGCGGGCTTATTGCAGCGGGCCTGCTTGTCGGGGGCGCGTTGGCCAATGTGGTCGACCGGCTTCTTTATGGGGCGGTGGCGGATTTTCTCAACATGTCCTGTTGTGGGATCAACAACCCTTTTGCCTTCAATCTGGCCGATGTCTGGATCTTCATGGGGGCTTTCGGACTTGTGATCCTTGGCGGAACGAAAAAGCCCTCGTGACCTTGCGGGTTGGATGGGCTAAAAGCGGGTCGAGGAAGCAGGAGTAAGACGATGCGCATCACGCGTGTATTGATGATCGGACTTGTTATGGCGCTCGCCGCGTGCAGCAGCGACGACGGTATCCGCATTCTAAGCTCGAATGGCGAAGGCCCGGACGAGTTTCGCATTCTGCCGACCAAACCTCTGAGCGCTCCGGCCAATTATTCGGCTCTGCCCGAGCCGACGCCGGGCGGCAAGAACCTGACCGACCGCGATCCCAAGGGAGACGCGGTTGTTGCCCTTGGTGGCAAGCGGTCAGCGGTTCATGGTGAAGGGATTGCGCGTTCGGATTCCGCGCTGGTCTCCTACACGGGTCGCAAGGGGCGTAGCGAGAATATTCGCGGCACCCTGGCGAGCGAGGACGAAGAGTATCGCAAGCGCCGTGGTCGTTTCTCGAACATCAAGATCGTGAAGCAGGACCGTTATAACGAGGTCTACGACAAGTACCAGCTCGACCAATACCAGGAACACTATCGCTGGCGTCGCGGTGGTGCGACGACCCCGGCCGCCCCGCCGCGGCAATAAAACGCCTGATGCAGACGTGACAAGATCGTGAGCCCCTCTTGAAGCTTTGGGAGGGGGGCGTAACTATCATGTCAACAAGACCATTTCGAAAGGGAGACATCGAATGATGCGTTTTCTCGCCGGTGCTGCGGCATTTGCCTTGGCGGCTCTGCCTCTTCGGGCAGAGGATATGGTCACCGATTTCCGCCTTGAGAACGGGATGCAGGTTGTCGTGGTCGAAGATCACCGTGCGCCTGTCGTTATGCATATGGTCTGGTATCGGGCTGGTGCGGCCGACGAAACGCCGGGCGTGTCCGGCGTGGCACATTTCCTTGAGCATCTCCTTTTCAAGGGCACGGAGACGATGGAGCCGGGCGAATTTTCGGCCACGGTTGCGGCCAATGGCGGGCGTGATAACGCGTTCACGAGCTATGACTATACTGCCTATTACCAGCGCGTCGCGGCGGATCGTCTTGAACTCATGATGAAGATGGAGAGCGACCGCATGGTCAATCTTCAGCTTGACGAGGAAGATATCCTGACCGAGCGCGAAGTCATCATCGAAGAGCGGAACCAACGCACCGAAAACAATCCCGCATCCCTCATGCGCGAACAGCTCGACGCGGCGCAATATCTCAACCATCGCTATGGCGTGCCGATCATCGGTTGGCGTCACGAGATGGAGAACCTCTCGCTCGATGATGCCCTTGCGTATTATCGGCAATTCTATGCCCCCAATAACGCGATCCTCGTTGTGGCGGGGGATGTTGAGCCGGACGCTGTCCTTGATTTGGCGAAAACCTATTACGGTGTTTTGCCGCCCAACCCCGCGCTTGGGGCCCGTGCCCGCCCCGAAGAGCCGCCGCAAACTGCGGCCCGGCGGATGGTCTTTGAAGACCCACGTGTTGCCCAGCCCTATGTGCGGCGCTCTTACCTTGCACCGGAACGTGATTCCGGCGATCAGAAAACGGCTGCGGCCCTGACCATTCTCGCGGAAATCCTCGGCGGAGGGACGACGTCCTATTTTGCCGAAAAGCTTCAGTTCGACACACAGCTCGCGGTTTATACCGGGGCTTGGTATGGCGGCACGTCGCTTGATGATACGACCTTTGATCTTGTCGTTGTCCCGAGCGAAGGCGTGAGTCTCGAAGAGGCGGAGGCGGCCATGGACGGTGCATTGGCCGATTTCATGAAGGCCGGGGTTGATAAGGATCAGCTTTCGCGGATCAAAATGCAGCTTCGCGCCTCGCAGATTTATGCACGCGATGATGTGGAAAGCCTCGCAAATCGTTATGGCCGCGCGCTCACCTCGGGCCTCACGATCGCCGATGTGCAGGCCTGGCCGGACGTTCTTCAGGCGGTCACCGAAGAGGATATTCTCGCAGCCGCCGATATGGTTTTTGAACGCAAGAATTCTGTCACAGGGTGGTTGCGCGCGCCGGTGAGCGCAGAGGAGGTGACCCAATGATGCGGATCATTCTGAGCTTTGTTCTATTGCTGGCGGCGTTGCCGCTACGGGCAGGTGTTGATGTCAGGGAAGTCACCACTCCGGGTGGGATCAATGCCTGGCTTGTCGAAGAGCCCTCCATCCCGTTTGTGGCGCTTGAACTGCGCTTCAAAGGGGGCGCGTCGCTTGACGCGCCGGACAAACGCGGCGCGACGAACCTCATGATGGCGCTTCTTGAAGAAGGGGCTGGCGATCTTGATGCGCGTGCCTTTGCGCGCGCTGCCGAATCCCTTGCGGCCAGTTTTAGCTACCGGGCCAGCGATGATGCGGTTTCGATTTCGGCACGTTTCCTGACCGAGAACCGGGACGCGGCGGTTGATCTTCTGCGCCTGTCGCTTGTTGAGCCGACCTTCCCTGACAAGGCTGTAGAACGTGTGCGGGGGCAGGTGCTCTCGGGACTGCGCGGGGATGAGAAAGACCCTAACGCCATTGCAGGCCGTGCCTTTAAGGCGATGGCCTTTGGCGATCATCCTTATGGCTCGCCACTGGATGGCACGGTCGAGAGCGTTGCCGCCCTGACTCGCGAGGATATCATTACGGCGCATTCTGCAGCGTTGGCCAAGGACCGTATCTATGTTTCGGCCGTAGGCGACATTACCGAGGAAGAACTTGGCGCGTTGCTGGATCGGCTTCTTGGTGATCTACCTGACACCGGCGCGCCGATGCCGGGCCCGGCAGAGCTTGGCCTTAAAGGCGGGGTCGAGATCGTGGAATTCGATACACCGCAATCCGTTGCCCATTTCGGGCAGGCCGGGATTGAGCGCGATGATGATGATTTCTTTGCGGCTTATGTGATGAACGTGATTCTTGGCGGTGGTGGGTTTGAAAGCCGCCTGATGGAAGAGGTGCGCGAGAAGCGTGGCCTGACCTATGGGGTCTATTCCTATCTCGTGCCCAAAGATCACGCGGCGCTTTATCTCGGGAGCGTGGCTTCGGCCAATGATCGGATTGCCGAGGCAATCTCGGTGATCCGTGCCGAATGGGAGCGCATGGCGGATGAAGGCGTGACGCAGGACGAGCTCGACAAGGCAAAGGCGCTTTTGACCGGGGCCTATCCGTTGCGGTTTGATGGCAACGGGGCGATTGCACGGATCATGGTCGGGATGCAGATGGACGATTTGCCGATCGATTACATCGCGACCCGCAATGACAAGGTCAATGCGGTGACGCTTGAGGATGTAAACCGTGTGGCGCGGGAGTTGCTTGACCCTGAGGGGCTGCAATTCGTTGTCGTGGGCAAGCCCGAGGGGCTCTGATCCTATTCGCCGTAGGGAATCCAGATATTCTTGACCTCGGTTGAGGCTTCGAGGAAGGAACGTGTGTGATCCTCGGACCAGTCCCGCGCCATGGCGTTGTTGACCCATGTGCGCTTGAGATTGCCCGCGCTTTCGCGCTCGATCTCTGCTGAAAGATCGGTTGAGGAAAAGCTCCAGACCGCGTCGATATCAAGGTGCCCCGCCATGGGCGCGGCGAGGTCTTTATGCGCGCCGGTCAGGATATTGACGACACCGCCCGGCACGTCCGATGTCTCAAGCACCTGATAGAAATCGGTTGCCGCGAGGGGGAACGGTTCGGAGGCGGCAAGGATCACGCGGTTGCCCATGGCAACGGCGGGGGCCATGACCGAGACAAGGCCGAGAAGCGGTGCGTCGTCCGGGCAGAGGGCGGCGATAACACCGACGGGTTCCTTCTGCGCCAGCGCGACGCCCCGGATCGGGACGCCGTGTATATGGCCATCGTATTTGTCGGCCCATGCGGCGGCGGCAAATAGGCGACGGATGGAAGTCTCGACTTCTTTCGCCCCGGAGCGCCCGCCGGTCATGGCATTGATGCGATGGGCAAATTCGCCCTCACGGGCCGAGAGATTCTCGGCGATGTAATAGAGCACCTGCGCGCGTTGGTGGCCGGACATACCGGACCAGCCCTTGGCACCGCGCGCCGCCTCAACCGCGTTGCGCAGGTCTTTGCGGTTGGCGAGTGGGGCTTGTCCAAGGAGATTGCCGCTTCGGCCATAGATGGCGCGGGAATAGCCGCCATCGGGTCGTGCCTGTTTGCCGCCGATATAGAGCTTGGCGGTGCGATCGAGCGCGTCTTCGGAGGCGCCCTTGCCTTTGAAGCCAGCGACCGGGGCAAGGGGTTTGGCCTTGCCCTTGGGCTTGGTATAGGCCGCAAGCCCTTCCCAGCCGCCTTCACGGCCATAGCCGCTCTCACGCAGACCGCCAAACCCGGCGGCGGCGTCGAACATGTTTGATCCGTTGATCCAGACGACCCCGGCGACCAGTTGCGGCGCTATGCCAAGGGCGAGGTTGATATTCTCGCTCCAGACCGAAGCCGCGAGGCCATAGCGCGTATTATTGGCGAGAGCGACGGCCTCGGCAGGGGTGCGGAAGGTGGCCGAGACGAGGACCGGGCCAAAGATTTCCTCCTGCATGAGGCGCGAAGAGGGCGACAGGCCGGTAATGAGCGTCGGAGGGTAGAAATGACCCTCTGCCGGCATTTCGAGATTGGCGCGATAGGTCTCGCCCTCGGTGCAGCTCTCGACCATTTCCGCGACGCGGGAGAGTTGCGTCGCGTCGATCACTGCGCCCACGTCGATGCATTTGTCGAGCGGATTACCAAGGCGGAGATTGGCCATCCGGGCCTTGAGCTTGCGGTGAAACCGCTCGGCGATTCCTTCCTGCACAAGGAGGCGGGAGCCGGCGCAGCAGACCTCGCCCTGATTGAACCAGATCGCATCGACAAGGCCTTCGATGGCCGAGTCGATATCGGCATCCTCGAACACGATGAAGGGCGATTTGCCGCCAAGTTCGAGGGTAAGCGCCTTGCCGGATCCGGCGGTGGCGGCGCGGATTTTGCGGCCGACCTCAGTCGAGCCGGTGAAGGCGATCTTGTCGATTCCCTCATGCGCGACGATCATTTCGCCCACTGTCCCATCGCCGGTCACGATATTGACGACGCCCTTGGGGAGACCGGCCTGTTGGCAGATATCGGCAAAGAGGAGCGCGGTCAGAGAGGTCTGCTCGGCGGGTTTGAGGACCACGGTATTGCCCATGGCAAGCGCCGGGGCGATCTTCCAAGCGAGCATCAGGAGCGGGAAGTTCCACGGGATGATCTGACCACAGACGCCAAGCGCCTCGCGGTCGGGGCACTCGCTCTCCATCAGCTCGGCCATACCGGCATGGTAATAGAAATGCCGTTGCGCCAGAGGCACGTCGATATCGCGGCTTTCGCGGATCGGTTTGCCGTTGTCGAGGGTTTCGAGAACGGCAAACAGGCGAGCGTGTTTTTGTAGGAGACGGGCAATGGCATAGAGATGGCGGGCACGTCCATGACCGCCGAGTTTTGCCCAAGGCGTTTGCGCCTTGCGGGCGGCGGCGACGGCGGCGTCTATGTCATCCGGGGTCGCTTGGGAAAGCTTGGCCAGCGTCTCGCCATTGGCGGGGTTCAGCGACGGGAAATCATCGCTCGGAACCGTCCAGTCGCCATTGATGAAATGGCCAAATCGTGCGCCTTGGTCGATGATCCATGCAAGCGCATCGCCTGCGTTTTCCGGGGCGGGGCCGTAGTCCATGGATTGAAAAATGTCCTTGATGGTCATGGTCTTGTCTCCCGTCGCCGTTACCCGATCGGGTGGCGGTAGCTGGCCGAGTAATGGCCGGTGACGTGGTGTTCGAGTTGGCGTTCGATATCGCCGAGAAGCGAGGATGCCCCAAAGCGGAACAGGTCCGGTTGAAGCCAGCGATGGCCCAGTTCTTCCTTGATGAGCGACAGGTAGGTCAGCGCATCCTTGGCCTTGGAAATTCCGCCTGCGGGCTTGTAGCCGATGCGGTAGCCGGTGCGTTCGAAATAGTCGCGGATGGCGCGGATCATCACGAGGGTGACGGGCAGGGTCGCGTTGACGCTTTCTTTGCCGGTCGAGGTCTTGATGAAGTCGGCTCCGGCCATCATGCAGACGAGTGAGGCGCGGGCGACGTTGCGCAGGGAGCCGAGTTCACCGGTGGCGAGGATTGCCTTCACATGGGCATCGCCACAGGCGTCACGGAAGGCGCGCATTTCGTCATAGAGAGCCTGCCAGTCGCCGGTGAGGACGTGACGGCGGGAGATCACGATGTCGATCTCTTCGGCCCCTGCTTCGACGCTGGCACCAATTTCGGCGAGACGGAGGTTAAAAGGCGAGAGACCCGCCGGGAACCCCGTTGAAACGGCGGCGACGGGAATGCCGGAGCCTTGCAGGGCGGCCACCGCAGGGGCGACCATTTCATGATAGACGCAGACCGCGCCAACGGTGAGCCCTTCCATGCCGAGCGCGGCGAGGAGATCGGGGCGGACGGGCTGGCGTGCCTTGGCGCAGAGGCGGGTAACGCGGCCGGGGGTGTCGTCGCCGGAGAGCGTTGTGAGGTCGATGCAGCTAATGGCCTTGCAGAGCCATGCGGCCTGATAATCTTTCTTGACCGAACGGCGGCCCGGAAGGGCGGCGACGCGGCGTTCGATGGCGGAGGTGTTGGCCTGCGCGCGGCGCACCCAATCGAGATCAAGCGGCATGCCGGGGTTGCGCGGCTCAATCGTTTGCGGGAGCTGATGTGTGGTATCGGAGAGCGTCGTCGTGGTCATGGGACCCCCTGTTCGGATCGCGGTCAGGGTGTCATGGGGCGCGGGTCTTGGCAAGGCTTCAGGTGGGCCGCGCCGTGTCTGGCGCTGCTGTTCTGAATGGCCTGTAAAATAAGGGTTAGGCGCGCGCCTGATCCGGGGTCAGGGCGACCATGGCATCATATTGCGACAGGAAAACCCGGCCCGTCAGGTCGTTGATGAAATCACTGCGCTGGAGGCGATCCATGACGGGGCCTTTGACCTCGGAGAGGTGCAGCGTGATGCCGATCTCGTGGAGGCGATGGTTGGCTTCTTCGAGGCTTTCCAGCGCGCTCATGTCGATCTCGTTCACGGCAGAGCACATGAGGACCACGTTGCGGATCTCGTTATCGCCGACCACGCGGTCATAGAGGTAGTCCTCAAGGTAGCGGGCATTGGCGAAGTAGAGGCTTTCGTCGATGCGCAGGGTCACGAGGGAGGGGTGCGTTTGCACGTCGTGGCGCAGGATATTGCGGAAATGCTGGGTGCCGGGGACGAGGCCGACTTCGGCCACGTGGGGGCGGGAGGTCTTGTAGAGGAAGAGGCCGATGGAGATCAGCACGCCAGCGGAGACGCCGACCTCGACGCCGAGCCCGAGAGTCAGGAGGATGGTGGCGGCGACGGCGGAGAAATCGACACGGGAATATTGCCAGGTGCGCTTGAGGATTGAGAAGTCCACGAGGCTCAGGACGGCGACGATGATCGTTGCGGCGAGGGTGGCTTTGGGGAGGAAGAAAAGGAGCGGCGTCAGGAGCAGGGCGGCGAGCGCGATGCCAACGGCGGTAAAGGCCCCGGCGGCGGGGGTTTCGGCGCCTGCGTCGAAGTTTACGACAGAGCGGGCGAAACCGCCGGTGACGGGGTAACCCCCTGAAATTGCAGAGGCAATATTGGCGGTGCCGAGGCCGACGAGTTCTTGGTCGGGGATGATGCGTTGGCGTTTCTTGGCGGCGAGGGTTTGGGCGACGGAGACGGATTCGACGAAACCGATGATCGAGATCAGCAGCGCCGAGACAAAAAGCGAGGACCAGATTTCGCCGGAGAAGCTCGGCAAAGTGAGCGGCGGCAGGCCCATGGGCACCTCGCCGACGATGCGCACACCGTGGTTTTGCAGGCCGAAGAGCCATGTCACGAGGGTCGTTACGGCGACGGCACCGACAGGGCCAGCCTTGGCAAGGATGTCGGCCAGACGGGGCTTGAGACCGGCGTTAAGGAGGAGGGGCTTGAGGCCCTTGCGGACCCAGAACAGGAAGCCCGTTGCGACGATGCCGATCACCAGCGTGATGAGGTTGGTTTCGGGCAGGTGGGCGAGGATCGAGCCGAGCAGAGTTGGCAGGTTATGGCCATGGGCATCGACGCCTAGGAGGTGTTTCAACTGGGACGTGGCGATGAGGACGCCGGAGGCGGTAATGAAGCCCGCGATCACCGGGTGAGACAGGAAATTCGCAATAAAACCAAGGCGAAAGAGGCCCATGAGGGTCAGCATCAGGCCGGAGATAAAGGCCAGTGTGATGGCGGCGGCGGCGTATTCGGCGGTGCCCTGAAGGGCGAGGTTGCCGACGGCGGCGGCAGTCATCAAGGAGACCACGGCGACCGGGCCAACGGCGAGGGCGCGGGAGGTGCCGAAGATGGCGTAGGCCACGAGCGGCAGGATCGAGGCGTAGAGGCCCATCTCGGCCGGAAGACCGGCAAGCAGCGCATAGGCGAGGGATTGCGGGATGAGCATGATCGTCACGATCACGGCGGCCACGAGATCGGAGGTCAGCGTGTCACGGTCATAGGTCTTGCCCCATTGCAGGATCGGCAGGTTGCGCTCAAGCAAAGCGCGGGTCGGGCGGGGCAGGGGCATCTCGGAATCCTTTCGCGTGATACCCCCTGATACATTCGGAATGGTGAATAAGTGAAGGGGTTATTACCGCGTCGGGCCGGGCGCTCGCGGCAATGTGTGCCGAATCGGGGTCAAACCGGGGGCAACGCACGGTGGTTAATGGCAAAAACGGGGGTCTG
>JAAEZB010000037.1 GCA_018223085.1 Paracoccaceae bacterium | reverse complement strand
GTCCCTTCACCCGCACCACTTTGAGTTGGTCTCCTCAAAACCTCCTGAAATATCAGTGGTATTTTTCGCGCCAATTTGACTTCGGTCAAATCCGATAGAAATAATCGGCATTACGGTCGGCCCGAACAGGAGCCTTTGATGACCCATATCGACCCGATTCCCGCCGTGGCGGCCCCAGAGGCGGAGGAGATGTTTCCGCTTGTGTCGGCGCAGGCCGGGATGCGGTGCATGATCCATTCGCTTGGCGATACGCTGGAGCATCGGCTTGAGCTTCTGGCGGCGGGGCTGGCACCGGATCAGGAGATTGATGTGGTGTCGGTTTGCAAGCGGCGTCATTGCGTTGTGGCCTGTGGCCAAATCCGGGCGGCGATTGGGGCGGACCTTGCTCAGTCGGTGACCCTACGGCCCTGTGGTCGGTGCCGGGAGAACACGTCATGACATGCGCCTCCTGCGCGTTGAACGACGCGGGGGCTTGCGGCATTGCACGACCCGGAGAAGACCTGCGCAGGGTCTATCTTCTTGGCCCGCCTAATTCCGGAAAATCCACGCTTTTCAATCGTTTAACATTCGCTAATCAGACAGTGGGCAACTGGCCCGGCGTGACGGTGGATCGCAAGGCAGGCTGTGTGCGGCTTGGGGCTGTGGATGCCGAGATCGTGGATTTGCCGGGGGTGTCGAGCCTGTCGTCGCCGTCGGCAGAGCGGATTGACGAACGTGTGGCGCGCGAGGCGATTTTGACCTCGCAATGCGATGTTCTCTTGGTCGCGGTGGACCTCACGGCACCGCATCGTGGTTTGTCGATGCTCTTGCAGGCGATGGATTGCGGGGTGCCGGTTTTGGCGGTGCTGACCAAGGCGGATTACTGGGATGCCGAGGTGGTGGAAGGCGCGGCGCGCACCCTGACGCAGGCGCTTGGGATTCGGGTTTTGACGGTCTCCTCGCGTAGTCAGGACGGGCTTGAGGCGGTGCGCAAGGAATTGGAGATGCTCTTGAGCTTTCCGCCGCAGGTCTCGGCCTGTCCGGCGGGGGCGGATGTCGAAATTGCGGCTTTGGTGGCGGCGCTTGAGGGGGCGGAGAGCCCGCTGGCGACCCATCCGATTGCGGCGGCGCGGCGGTTGCTTGAGCGCGATAAGCTTGCATCGGATTTGGCCTCTGAGGAGGTCCGGGCGCTGCGCGACGATTTGTGCGACCAAGCCGAGGCGCGCGATGGGACACGGCTTGAGACGCGGCTTGTGGAGGCCCCTGTGGTGCGGGCAGGGGCGCTTGTCACGGCGCTTGATATGCCGCCGCCGGTTGGGCGGCGCTATTGGTCGGACCGGATCGACCGGATCGCCCTGTCACAGCGGTGGGGCATGTTGGTGTTCCTGACGGTGATGTATCTGGTGTTTTTCGTCTCGATCAACCTTGCGGCGGTGTTTATCGACCTGTTTGACGGGCTGGCGCAGGCGGCGTTTGTGGATGCGCCGGCGCTGCTTCTTTATCGGCTTGGGCTTGAGGGCGGATTGCTTTCGGTGATGCTTGGGGCGGTGGGCACCGGGTTGCAGACCGTGGCGACCTTTGCGCCGGTGGTGGGGTTCCTGTTCTTCTGTCAGATCCTGCTTGAGGAAAGCGGCTATATGACCCGCGCGGCGGTGGTCGCGGATCGGATGATGCGGCGGCTTGGCCTGTCGGGGCGGGCGTTTTTGCCGCTTATCCTTGGGTTTGGCTGCACCATTCCGGCGATTTTGGCGACGCGCACGCTTGATACGCGGGCGGAGCGGATCATGACGGCGCTTATGGCGCCGTTCATGTCCTGCGGGGCGCGATTGCCGGTCTATGCGCTTTTTGCGGCGGCCTTTTTCCCAAGTTCGGGGCAGAACGTGGTGTTTGGTCTTTATCTGCTTGGGGTCGGTGTGGCGCTATTCACGGGGTGGATTCTTGCGCCGCGATTGATGCCGCACCCGCCGCGGCCATTGGCGATTGAACTGCCGGTCTATCAGCGGCCCGCGATTTGGCAGGGGATGCGGCTATGCTGGGTGCGGCTTCGGCAGTTTATCAGCGAGGCTGGCAAGACGATTGCCATCGTGGTGACGCTTTTGTCGCTGCTCAACTCCTTTGCACCGGACGGGTCGATGGGCAACGAGGGCAACGGGCGGTCGATCCTTGCCCAGAGTGCGCGGCAGGTCACGCCGGTGCTTGGGCCGATGGGGATCGGCGAAGAAAACTGGCCCGCGGCGGTTGGGCTTGTGACGGGGATTTTTGCCAAGGAGACCGTGGTCGGCACTTTGCAGGCGCTTTACCTGTCGGATGGGGAAGGTGCGGGCGCGCCGGATCCGATCGGCACGGCCAGCGCGGCGCTGCACGATCTGGCGGGGGCTGGTGCGGGGCTTATTGCGGGGCTGGCCGATCCGATGGGGCTCAACGTGGGGCCGATCGGGAGCTTTGCCGAAGCCGCAGAGGCGCAGGCGGTCGAGACGGCGCTATTCACAGAGCTGCGCAGCCAGTTTGACGGGGCGGCGGGGGCCTTCGCCTATTTGGTGCTGATCCTGCTCTATGTGCCCTGCGTGGCGGCGCTATCGACGATCTGGCGCGAGATTGGCGGCGGATGGGCGACAGTATCGGCAGCGTGGTCGACGCTTTTGGCCTATGGGGGCGCGGTTGTGGCCTATCAGGCGGGGACATTTGCCGTGCATCCGGGCACGTCGGCGGGCGCAATTGGCGTTGTACTTGGGCTGGTGGTGCTGGTCATTGGGCTGGCGCGGTCGTCGATACGGTTTGCCCCGCTTGGCCGGGCGTGAACCGGGTCTCTTTTGGGCACGATGGCGCGGATCGCGCGGGGCGCGACAGTTAATCCCGAAACCGAGGGCGCAGGGGCATTGGATTCCGCTTGCGTCCGGGCGCGACGCCCAATAGAACGGCGAAAATTTTTGCCCGCGCGCCGAGGAGCGCGCCGTAACCTATGGGGAACCGAAAATGCAGGTCACCGAGACTCTGAATGAAGGTCTGAAGCGCGCGTATCAGATGATGCTGACGGCGCAGGAGCTTGACGATAAGGTCAACGCAAAGCTCGCCGAGGCGCAGCCGGAAGTCGAGATGAAGGGTTTCCGCAAAGGCAAAGTGCCGATGCCGCTCCTCAAGAAGCAGTTCGGTCAGCGTCTTCTTGGCGAAGCCATGCAGGAAGCCATCGACGAAGCCATGGGCGCGCATTTCGAAGCTTCGGGCGACAAACCGGCGGCACAGCCGAAAGTCGAGATGAAGAACGGCGAAGAGTGGAAAGAGGGCGACGACGTTGAAGTCGAGATGTCCTATGAAGCGCTGCCGGAAATCCCGGAAGTCGACCTCAAATCGATCTCGCTTGAGAAGATGGTTGTGAAGGCCGATGAGGCCGGTGTGGACGAAGCACTGGCAAACCTTGCCGAGACCGCGCAGGACTTTGAGTCGCGCAAGAAGGGCACGAAGGCGAAAGATGGCGATCAGGTCATCATGGATTTCGTCGGCAAGGTTGACGGCGAAGCGTTTGAAGGCGGTTCTGCGGAAGATTTCCCGCTCGTTCTCGGCTCGGGTCAGTTCATCCCCGGCTTTGAAGAGCAGCTTGTCGGCGTGAAGGCCGGTGAGGAAAAAGACGCCACCGTCACTTTCCCGGAAGAGTATCAGGCCGAGCACCTTGCCGGTAAAGAGGCCGTATTCTCCTGCACCATCAAAGACGTGAAAAAGCCGGTTGCGGCGGAAATCAACGACGAGCTGGCGCAGAAATTCGGCGCAGAAGATCTTGCGGCCCTCAAGGGTCAGATTTCCGAGCGTCTTGAGGCGGAATATGCCGGTGCAGCGCGCGCAGTCATGAAGCGCGGTCTTCTCGACGCGCTCGACAAAATGGTGTCGTTTGACCTGCCGCCGAGCCTTGTTGAGGCGGAAGCTGGTCAGATCGCACATCAGCTCTGGCATGATGAGAACCCGGACGTGCACGATCACAACCACGACAAGATCGAGCCGACCGCAGAACACACCGAGCTTGCCGAGCGCCGCGTGCGTCTTGGTCTTCTGCTGGCCGAGCTTGGCCAGAAGGCCGAGGTTGAAGTCACCGATGCCGAGATGACCCAAGCGATCATGAACCAGGCGCGTCAGTATCCGGGCCAGGAGCGTGAGTTCTTTGAATTCGTGCAGCAGAACGCTCAGATGCAGCAGCAGATGCGTGCGCCGATCTTTGAAGACAAAGTTGTCGACTATGTCTTCGAGCTGGCCACGGTTGCTGAGAAAGAAGTTTCCAAAGAAGACCTCGAAAAGGCTCTTCAGGAACTTGAAGACGAATAAGACCTCGCGTCATTTAGATCGAAAGGCCGCCTTCGGGCGGCCTTTTTTGTTGGTCGTAGGGCGGTTGGTGTTCCAGACTTGGGAGAGGAGATCAGGGAGGAACAGATGGGATATACCGCCTTTGACAAGGATGATTTCGAGGCTTTCAAGGCCAATGACCGGCCGGGGCCGATCCATATGTTGAACCTTGTGCGGTTGCGCGCGCGAGCCGCCTATGAGGACGGGCGCGAGGCGACAGGCAAGGAGGCCTATGCGGCCTATGGGCGAGAGAGCGCGCCGGTTTTTCAAAGACTTGGCGGGCGGATCGTTTGGCGCGGGGCGATGGAGCAGATGGTGATCGGCCCCAAGGATGAGGCGTGGGATTTGTGTTTCATCGCCGAGTATCCCAGCTCTGAGGCCTTTGTCGAAATGCTCCGGGACCCGGACTATCGCAAGGCGATGGCGCATCGTCAGGCGGCGGTCGTTGATAGCCGTCTTGTGCGCATGGCGCCGGTCGATACGGGCGGCAATTTCGGCGAATAGGGCACAAAAGAAAACCGGCGCCGCAATGGGCGCCGGTTTCAAACGTTTCGCAAAAGAGACGAGGACTATTCCTCGGTGGTCTCTTCGTCTGCTTCGACAGCTTCGGCAACGTCGTCGTCGTCCGATGCGGCAGCACCGATATCGTCGAACAGTTCCGCGATCTCGAATTCGGCTTCGGCTTCGGCCTCAGCTGCGAGTTCCTGGATCGACTTGCCCGATGCCTGAAGCTCGGCTTCTTCTTCCGAGCGGGCGACGTTGAGTTGGATCACAACGTCGACTTCGGGGTGAAGCTGAACGTGGACGTCGTGCACGCCGAGGTCTTTGATCGGCTTGAGCAGAACGATCTGCTTTTTGTCGACCGAGAAACCATCTGCGGTGGCGGCTTCGGCAGCATCACGCGGGGTGACCGAACCGTAAAGCGCGCCGGCGTCCGATGCCGAACGAATCACGATGAACTGTTGACCGTCGAGTTTCTCGCCGAGGGATTCGGCTTCTTTCTTGGTCTCAAGGTTGCGGGCTTCGAGCTGGGCTTTCTGCGC
Organism: Paracoccaceae bacterium; assembly: GCA_018223085.1. Taxonomy (GTDB): domain Bacteria; phylum Pseudomonadota; class Alphaproteobacteria; order Rhodobacterales; family Rhodobacteraceae; genus Shimia. Next base: position 22,132 of record JAAEZB010000037.1, on the reverse strand, counting down.
TTCGAACTGGGCGATGTTCGCCTCGGACGCGGTCAGCGCCTTTTTCTGCGGCAGAAGGTAGTTGCGGGCGTAGCCGGATTTGACGTCGACCACTTCGCCCATCTGACCGAGCTTGGCCACGCGTTCAAGAAGGATAACTTGCATCAGGTCTCTCCTTATTTCACGGCGTAGGGAAGCAGGGCGAGGAACCGGGCGCGCTTGATAGCACGGGACAGTTCACGCTGCTTCTTGGCGGAGACGGCTGTGATGCGCGAAGGCACGATCTTGCCGCGTTCGGAGATATAACGCTGAAGGAGCTTGGTGTCCTTGTAGTCAATCTTGGGTGCATTGTCGCCCGAGAAGGGGCAGACCTTGCGGCGGCGGAAAAATGGTTTTGCAGCCATGGTTTAGTGTCCTTTCTTCAAGCCAAAATCAGCGGCGCTCGCGACGGGTGTCGCGTTCGTCACGTTTCTGCATCTGGACCGACGGGCCTTCGGCGTGCTCGTCCACCTTGATGGTGAGAACGCGCATCACGTCGTCATGCAGGCGCATCAGGCGTTCCATTTCCTGAACCGCAGCGGCAGGCGCGTCGGTGCGCAGGAAGGCGTAGTGGCCCTTGCGGTTTTTGTTGATCTTGTAGGCCATCGTTTTGACGCCCCAGTATTCGCTGTCGACGACGTTGCCGCCATTGTCAGCGAGGACGGTGCCAAAATGTTCGATGAGGCTTTCGGCTTGCGCGTTGGACAGGTCCTGGCGCGAGATGAAAACATGCTCGTAAAGGGGCATGTGTGCTCCGTTCATTTTAAGGCGCATTTCAAAGAACGGGGCGTTGATATCCTTTCGCACCCCATTCACGAGAGACTGCGCGGTTCGAAATCTTCGCGAAAGGATGGCGCTGTATAGCGGTTTGAGCCGCTGGTGCAAGACTTGATTGGCCTTTTTTCAAAAGGGCGAAAAAGGCGTTCGCGCTATTTCCTCATGTCTGCCCCATTCTTGCCTGAATCTCGGCCGACGATGGATTTGTCTGTTAAGTGGTCTGTTCATCAGGAGTGAGACAATGGCTGTTGCCGTTCAGGGATTTTCCGCAACATCGAGCGCCCAATCCGAGGAAATGAAACGCGCGCAATCGGCTCCGGTTCGGGCTGCTGCGGTGCTTTTCGGGTTTGGGTTCATCTGGGCGGGCGCCGGGCTCTGGCTTGTGCCGGGGCCGGATCTTGAGCCGTCGATCATGCTGGCTAAGATGTTCCTGTCGATCATGATGGTGACGGCGGGCGTTGGGATGACACAGATTGCCACCGACAAGCCGCGCTATGAGCTACATTTCGATGGCCGCAACCGTCAGGCGCTTTTGGTGCAGGGGTTGTCGCGCGGGCGTAGTCACGTGGTGCGCTCGATCAATTACGAAGACATTGCCCGGATCACCGTCAGCGATAGCGACCTGACGATGTATAACGCCAATGGCAAAATCCTTGCGGAGCTGCCGCTTGAGGGGGCGCATGCCCGGCTTGATGCGATTGCACAGCTTCGGGGGCAGGATCTCGCGGTGTCGTAATGTGCGATTGCGCACAGAACTTGTTGGATTGTCTGTAATTGTGCAAGTCCTGATTGGGAGAGAGAGTCAGCTCATCTAAAACCCAATTGGAGTTGACCCAAATGAAAACCCCCATGATTGCCGCCGCCCTGATCCTTGGTGCCGGTATCGCCTCGGCAGAGCCGGTGGCTTACAATCTCGATGCCAGCCACAGCCAGATTGTCTTTAGCTATAACCACCTTGGTTTCTCGACCACCTACGGGATGTTCTCGGGGTTCGAGGGCGCGATTGCCTTTGACAAGGAAGACCCGGCGGCTTCGTCGGTGAGCGTTTCTTTCCCGGTGCAGTCGATGTTGACCGGCTGGGAAGCGCGGTTCGGGCATTTTATGGCCGATGATTTCTTTGCCGCGACCGAGGGAGAGATGGTGACATTCACCTCGACCGGGATCGAAGTCACCGGTGAGAGCAGCGCGAAAATCACTGGCGATCTGACTCTGAACGGTGTGACGAAAGCGGTCGTGCTTGATGCGGTGATGAACCAGGCCGGGCAGCACCCGATGGCGGGCAAGGAGTGGGCCGGGTTCGACGCCACGACCACGCTTGTGCGGTCGGATTACGGGCTTGGCAAATTCGCGCCTTATGTGAGCGATGAGGTTGAGGTGATGATCTCGATCGAGGCGATGAAGGCCGAGTAAGCCGTTCATATTTCGAAAAGAAAGGGCCGCTGGGATTTCCAGCGGCCCTTTTTCGTGCGCCTTAGTCGGTCAGGCGCGTGGCGGTGAGGGTTATGGCGAGGTCGACGGCAAAACCGAGTGTGCCTTCCTCGGGGATCGTTCCGCCTATGGCAAAGTCGCGCCGGTCGAGGGCGATATTGGCCTGCATGGTGGCGCTGTTGCCGTTGATGTCGAGGGTAAAGGGGAGGTCAAGCGGGCGCTCCATGCCGCGTAAGGAGAGCGTACCGCTTGCGAGATAGCCGGTTTCGGCGGGCAGGAGATCGGCGCGGAAGGTGGCGGTTGGATGGTCCTCGGCGGCGAGGAAGTCCGGGCCGAGCGCCTGCGACGTGACGGAGCCGAGGGTCAGGGAGGGGATCGCGATGCGGGCCTCGACCGTGCCGTGCGCGCCGTTTTGTGGTGTTTCATCAAAGATGATCTGGGCATCCCATGTGGCAAAACTGCCGGAGACGGCAGAGCCGAATTGCGAGACGGTGAGTGCGATTTCGCCGCTTTCTACCTGCCAGTTGGCGGCGTCGGAGGTCGGGGCCTCGGCGAGGGCGGCCGGCTGCGCGGTGGGCGTGGGCGTTGTCAGAGTGCCAAAGGCGATGATGGCACCCCAGAGGATCGCGGCGGCCAGAGGCGCGAGGTGGTCGCGTTTGGGCGGTGTTGCGGGGGCGGTGGTCTGACCCGGAAGCATGCGGCGCAGGGTGTCGTCGCGGTCGATCAGGACGTGTTTCAGAGCACCCGCCACATGGGCGAGGATCGCCAGTGCGAGGGCGAGGAAGCCCGCGAAGTGGATGGTCGAGGCGATATGGGAGAGGGTTTCGGATTTTGCCACGAAGGGCAGGGATTGACCAAAGGGCCACAGGATTGGGGCAAAGCCGGTTGTGGCGGCGTGATGCACCCAGCCCGAGAGCGGCACGATGACCATGGCACCGTAGAGGAGCCAGTGGGCGAAATGCGCGGCGAAGGCCTCAAGGCGGCGCTCGGGATGGAGGAGGCCGGGGCGTGTTTGGGTCAGGGCCCAGAGGATGCGCAGGAGGGCGGTAAAGAAGGCGGCGATGCCGACGGTTTTATGGATCGAAAACAGCGTGGCCTTGGCGGCGAGGTCTTCGCCGGTGGCATAGGGGGCGTTTTCGGCGACAAGGCCGAGGGGGATTGCCGTCAGGATCAGGAGCGCGGTCAGCCAGTGGAAGAGTTTGGTCAGGCTGCCATAGCGGGCGGGGCTATCGGAGAGGGGCATTGAGGAGTCCTTTGGGGGATGATTTGGGGCTGACTCTAGGGTCTATGGGCGCGGTGGGCTATGCGAGCGGGTGCACAGAGCCCCTGCGCAAATGCGCTATGGCGTTGCAGTGGAGGGGCGCTCGGGGTATCCCAAGGTCAAACAAGAAGGCATTCGGGAGAGCAAGATGAGCCGAGCATTCGTATTTCCGGGACAGGGCGCACAGGCCATCGGGATGGGCAAGGCCCTCGCCGAGGCCTATCCGGGCGCAAAGGCGGTTTTTGATGAGGTTGATGAGGCGCTTGGAGAGTCCCTTAGCAGCTTGATCTGGGAGGGGGAGCAAGAGGTGCTCACCCTGACGCAGAATGCGCAGCCTGCGCTTATGGCGACCTCGCTGGCGGCGATGAAGGCGCTTGAAGCGGAAGGCGTGACCATCGAGGCGGCGTCCTATGTGGCGGGCCATTCTCTGGGGGAATATTCGGCGCTTGCGGCGGCGGGGGCTTTGACCATTGGCGATACGGCGCGGCTTTTGCGTACGCGCGGTCAGGCGATGCAGGCGGCGGTGCCGGTGGGCGTTGGCGCTATGGCGGCGCTTCTGGGCCTTGATTTCGAGACCGCGCGCGAAGTTGCGGCCGAGGCGGCCGAGGGCGAGGTATGTCAGGCGGCCAATGATAATGATCCCGGTCAGGTCGTGGTGTCGGGCCATAAGGGCGCGGTTGAGCGCGCGGTTGAGATCGCCAAGGGCAAGGGCGCGAAACGTGCGGTTATCCTGCCGGTCAGTGCCCCGTTCCACTGCACGCTGATGCAGCCGGCGGCGGATGCCATGGCCGAGGCGCTTTCACATGTGGACCTTAAGGAACCTGTGGTGCCGGTGGTGGCGAATGTGATCGCCGAGCCGGTGCGCGATGCGGCGACGATCCGCGCGCTTCTTGTCGATCAGGTCACAGGCTCGGTCCGGTGGCGCGAATCGGTGCAGTGGATGTCGGCCAATGGTGTGACGGAAGCGTGGGAGATCGGTGCGGGCAAGGCGCTTGCGGGGATGATCCGGCGCATTGACCGGGCGATTGCCTGCAAGGCCGTGGGCACGCCCGAGGATGTCAAAGCCGCGGCAGAGAGTCTCGGTTAAGCCGGAAAGATGGGATTTTCCGAGGCGCTTTCCTATATAGGGAAACGGCTTTGGGATGGATGAACAAAGGATAGTGAAATGTTTGATCTGACTGGAAAATGTGCCCTTGTGACCGGGGCGTCGGGCGGCATTGGTGGTGCCATTGCCAAGGCGCTTCATGGTGCGGGCGCGACGGTGGGCCTTTCGGGCACGCGGGTTGAGCCGCTTGAGGCGCTGGCGGCAGAGCTTGGCGAGCGGGCATATGTGCTTCCGTGCAACCTTGGCGATGCAGAGGCGGTTGGGGAACTGCCAAAGCAGGCGATCGCGGCAATGGGTGCGCTTGATATTCTCGTCAACAATGCCGGGATCACCCGCGACCAGATTTTCATGCGTATGTCGGATGAGGAATGGCAGTCGGTTCTTGATGTGAACCTGACCTCGACCATGCGTCTTTGCCGGGGTGTGATGCGTCCGATGATGAAGGCGCGTTGGGGCCGGATCATTAACATCTCGTCCATTGTCGGCGCGACCGGCAACCCCGGTCAGGCCAACTATGCCGCCTCGAAGGCGGGGATGGTGGGCATGACCAAGTCGATTGCTTATGAGGTTGCCAGCCGCGGTATCACCGCCAATGCCATCGCGCCGGGGTTCATTGCCACGGCGATGACCGACAAGCTTACCGACGATCAGAAGGCCAAAATCAATGCCCAGATCCCGGCGGCGCGCATGGGATCGCCCGAAGAGATCGCGGCGGCGGTGCTTTACCTTGCCAGCCCGGAAGCGGGCTATGTGACGGGCACGACGTTGCACGTCAACGGCGGCATGGCGATGCTCTGAGGAAAAATCGGCAGGGGCGCAGCATCCAGCGGTGCCCCTTGCAACGCGGCGTTTCAGGCCCCATTTCCGATCTGACGTAGGGTACGGGAAAACATTTGCCAAACAGGCGCAGTATGCTATAGCGCGCCAGAGTTTGCCGAAGGGGGCTGTTCCGCGGCATGAGTTTTGCCCGTAAAAGGGCGTAAGATCACCAGACGGGACATGCTCCCAAACCAAAATGAGGAAAAAACCATGAGCGACATCGCAGATCGCGTGAAGAAAATCGTTGTCGAGCACCTCGGTGTGGAAGAAGACAAAGTTGTTGAGAACGCTTCGTTCATCGACGATCTGGGCGCAGACAGCCTCGACACCGTGGAGCTCGTGATGGCCTTCGAAGAAGAGTTCGGCATCGAGATTCCGGACGACGCAGCCGAAACCATCCAGACCTTTGGCGATGCGGTGAAGTTCATCACCGAGGCGTCCTAAGTCCTTTCGACCTTTTTATAAGGTCCGTGAACCCCTGCCGTTTCGGCGGGGGTTTCTTTTTGCCGGATCGGCGCGCGGAAGATCGCGGATCGGGCGTCAAACTCTTGCCCCTAGGGGGTAAGCCGGGCTAAGAGCGTTCGGGACTATTGAGGAGAGGGCAAAAGCATGCGTCGTGTTGTCGTTACCGGACTGGGACTTGTCACACCGTTGGCCTGCGGGGTCGAGGATACCTGGTCGAAACTCTTGGATGGGCAATCCGGGGCGGGGCCGATTACCCGCTTTGATCCCGAGCGTGTGACCACGAAATACGCCTGTCAGGTGCCCTATGGCGATGGCAGCGATGGCACCTTCAACCCCGATGACTGGATGGAGCCCAAAGAGCGCCGCAAGGTGGATGATTTCATCCTATATGGCCTTGCCGCCGCCAAGCAGGCGGTTGAGGATTCGGGATGGAAACCGGAAGAGGACGAGGCGCGTGAGCGCACTGGTGTGATGATCGGCTCGGGTATCGGCGGTTTGCAGTCGATCGAGCAGACCACGCTGCTGATGGCCGAGAAAGGCCCGCGCCGTGTTTCGCCGTTCTTTATTCCCGGCGCGCTTATCAACCTGATCTCGGGTCAGGTCAGCATTGAATATGGTTTCAAAGGCCCGAACCACGCGGTTGTCACCGCCTGTTCGACGGGTGCGCATGCGATTGGCGATGCGAGCCGGATCATCATGTTTGGCGATGCCGATGTGATGGTTGCGGGTGGTGCCGAAGCGGCGATCTGCGAGATCGGTATTGCCGGGTTCAACTCGGCCCGCGCGCTGTCGACCAAGCGCGGCGATGATCCTAAATCGGCCAGCCGTCCGTGGGATGCGGATCGCGATGGGTTTGTCATGGGCGAAGGCGCAGGCGTTGTCGTCCTCGAAGAATATGAACACGCCAAGGCGCGCGGCGCGAAAATCTATGCCGAAGTTCTTGGCTATGGCATGTCGGGCGACGCCTATCACATCACCGCACCGTCGGAGACCGGCGAGGGCGGCGAACGCTCTATGCGGGCTGCGCTGCGCAATGCGGGGCTTGAGCCGAAAGACATCGACTATGTCAACGCGCATGGCACCTCGACCATGGCCGACACGATCGAGCTTGGCGCGGTGGAGCGCATGATGGGCGACGCGGCGGCCAATTTGACCATGTCGTCGACCAAGTCGATGACCGGGCACCTTCTTGGGGCGGCGGGCGCGATTGAGGCGATTTTCTCGATCCTGGCGATCCGCGATCAGGTCGCGCCGCCGACCATCAACCTTGAGACGCCGCCGGAAGACACGAAGATCGACCTTGCGCCGAACAAGAAGGTGGAGCGCGAAATCAACGTGGCACTGTCCAACTCCTTTGGCTTTGGTGGCACGAATGCGTCGGTGCTGTTCGGAAAGGTAAGCTAATGTGGCGACATATCGCCTCTAATGCGATCACGCTTTTGATCGTGGCGGTGTTTTTGCTTGGCGGTTTGGTGCTTTGGGGCAAGTCGCAATATACGGCTGAAGGGCCGCTTGATGCGCCGATCTGTCTTCGGGTTGAGCCGGGTATGACCATAGATCGCGTATCGCGTCAGCTCGACGAGAGCGGCGCGATCCGCAATGGATCAATCTTCCGGATCGGGGCCGATTACACGGAGAAATCCGGCAAGCTCAAGGCCGGGTCGTTCCTTGTTCCGGCGCATGCGTCGATGGAAGAGATCACCGATATTGTGACCCGTGGGGGCGCGAGCACCTGTGGCACAGAGATTGTGTATCGCATCGGTGTGACCCGTCAGGTGGTGCAGGTGCGCGAGCTTGACCCGGAAGTGAAGAAATTCGTCGAACTGGCGTCGTTCAACCCGGGCGAGGCGGATGTTGAAATTCCCGAGGTCTATACCGAGCGCCGTCAGCGCCGCGATACGCGCTATCGCATCGCTCTTGCTGAAGGGGTGACGAGCTGGCAGGTGGTTGAGGCGCTGAAGGGGATTGATCTCTTGTCGGGCGAGGTTGAGCTACCGCAGGAAGGCATGTTGGCCCCCGATAGCTATGAAGTGCGCGCGGGCGATAGCCGAGCTTCGGTTATCCAGCGGATGGAAGAGGCGCAGGCGGTGCGGATTGCGGCGGCTTGGGAAGGGCGGTCGGAAGACACGCTCCTCAAATCGCCGGATGAGATGCTTATCCTTGCCTCGATCATCGAGAAGGAAACCGGTGTTCCCGAAGAGCGCCGTCAGGTGGCAAGCGTGTTCACCAACCGTCTTGAGAAGGGCATGAAGCTTCAGACCGACCCGACGGTGATTTATGGCATCACCAAGGGCCAAGGCGTTCTTGGGCGCGGGTTGCGGCAGAGCGAATTGCGTCGCGAGACACCGTGGAACACCTATGTGATCCCGGCCCTGCCGCCGACGCCGATTGCCAACCCCGGCATGGCGAGCCTTGAGGCGGCGGTCAATCCGGACGAGACGGGCTATATCTTCTTTGTCGCGGATGGCACGGGTGGCCATGCTTTTGCCGAAACTTTGGCCGAGCATAACCGTAACGTGGTCAAGTGGCGCCAGATCGAGGCGGAACGGGCCAACCAGTAGGCTAAACCACAAGTCATTGAAAAAGGGCGCCTTTCGGGGCGCCCTTTTGGCGTTTGGGGGCACCGCGCGGGGCGTTCATCTTTTGGCGGGGTGGCTCCTGTAGCTCTTGGGGAAGCTGGGCGACCCTTTCGGGGGCGGCTCGTGCGGAGGGGCACACCACGCATGAGAGGCGACGAGCATAGATGACAATAACCCACCCGCCTACGGGCGAGCCATCACTGGATCGCGAAATTGCGCAGATACGCCATCTTCTTCTTGGGCTAAGCGAGGCCGCCACGGCGCTACAGGCGCGTCTTGGTCAAGGCGACGCCCATGCGCTTCGAGAGAGCGCGCCCTTGATACGCGATCTGCGCGGGCTTGTTCGGCTGGCGCTTGATACGGAGACACGTTTTGACACAGACCGCACGCAAGACAGACAGGGCAGAGCCGCCCCGAGGCTCGAACTCGATACCGCGCGGGATCAGATCGGGCGCCGCCTGGATCGCCTGCGCGCCGCGCAAGACGCAGGTGGCGTTTCTTGACAGTCTGAGCGAGGGAGAGCTTTTGGCTCTCCCTTACCTGTTTGATTTTTGGGCCTATGAGCATCAATTGCCACCCGAAGGCAATTGGAAGACATGGGTTATCCTTGGCGGGCGCGGCGCGGGCAAGACGCGCGCCGGGGCGGAATGGGTGCGCGCACAGGTCGAAGGCAACGGGCCGGAGGATGCGGGGCGCGCCAAACGCGTGGCACTTGTCGGAGAGACGGTCGAGCAGGTGCGCGAGGTGATGATTTTTGGCGAGAGCGGTATTCTTGCCTGTTCGCCGCCGGATCGTAAGCCAATCTGGGAGGCAGGGCGCAAGCGGCTCGTTTGGCCCAACGGGGCGATTGCGCAGGTGTTCTCGGCGCATGACCCGGAATCCCTACGGGGGCCGCAGTTTGACGCGGCTTGGGTCGATGAGTTGGCCAAGTGGAAGAAGGGGCAGGAGACGTGGGACATGCTCCAGTTCGGCCTGCGCCTTGGGGAGCGGCCGCGCGTCTGTGTCACCACGACGCCGCGCAATGTTGAGATTCTCAAGGAAATTTTGGCGCGCGAGTCGACCGTGACCACCCATGCGCCGACCGAGGCGAACCGGGCGCATCTTGCGGGGTCGTTTCTTGAGGAGGTGCGGGCACGTTACGAGGGCACGCGGCTTGGGCGGCAGGAATTGGACGGTGTGTTGCTTGACGAAGCGGAGGGCGCGCTTTGGACGCTCGATAGCCTTGATGCGGTGCGGGTCAAGGAGATGCCGGAAATGGATCGGATCGTGGTCGCCGTTGACCCGCCAGTGACCGGGCATTCGGCCTCGGATGAATGCGGGATCGTGGTCGCGGGCGTGGTGCAGCGCGGGCCGGTGGGCGAGTGGCAGGCCTATGTGTTGGACGATGCGACGGTGCGGGGGGCGAGTCCGGCGGCCTGGGCGCGGGTCGCGGTGGCGGCCTATGAGACCTGGGAGGCGGACAAGCTTGTCGCGGAGGTCAATCAGGGCGGCGACCTTGTGGCCGAGGTCGTGCGTCAGGTCGATCCGACCGTGCCCTATAAGGCGGTGCGCGCCTCGCGCGGCAAGGTGGCCCGTGCCGAGCCGGTGGCGGCGCTTTATGAACAGGGGCGGGTGCATCATGTCGGGACCCATGCGGATCTCGAAGATCAGATGCGCAAGATGACGATCACCGGCTTTGACGGATCGGGGAGCCCGGATCGTGTCGATGCGCTCGTCTGGGCATTGCATGAACTGATGATCGAGCCCTCGGCGCAGTTTCGTCGTCCCCGGCTGCGCGGGCTTTAGCAGCGCACGGTGGTCTGAGGGCGAATTAACCCCTTTGAGCGATAACCCTTCTTGTCCGAAGCGCAAAAGGCGTCAGCGGGCGGGGCAAGAGCAGGAGCGACAGCAACATGCTTATGGATTTCTTTCGACGCAACGAGATCGCGCAGGCGCCGGAACAAAAGGCAAGCGCGACCGGGCCGGTCGTCGCGTGGCAGACATCGGGGCGTGTGGCCTGGAGCCCGCGCGATACGGTGTCGCTTACCCGGACGGGGTTTGCGGGCAACCCGGTTGGTTATCGGTCGGTCAAGCTCATCGCGGAAGCTGCGGCGGCACTGCCGCTGGTGCTTCAGGATGGGGGACAGCGCTATGAAAGCCACCCGATCCTGTCGCTTTTGGCGGCACCCAATCCGGGGCAAGGGCGCGCGGAATTGTTCGAGGCACTTTATGGGCAGATGCTCCTTTCGGGGGATGGTTATGTCGAGGCCGTGGGCGGCGAAGGTGCGGCTCCGATGGAGCTTCATGTGCTGCGCTCGGATCGGATGAGCGTGGTGCCGGGGGCGGATGGCTGGCCGGTGGCTTATGAATACAAGGTCGGCAGCCGCAAGCATCGCTTTGCCAACCCCGAAGGTGGGCAGGGCGCGCCGATCTGTCATCTGCGTAACTTTCATCCGCAGGACGATCATTACGGTTTTGCCCCGCTTCAGGCGGCGGCGATGGCGTTGGATGTGCATAATGCGGCGTCGCGTTGGTCCAAGGCGCTTTTGGACAATGCGGCACGTCCTTCGGGGGCCATTGTTTACAAGGGATCGGATGGCGCGGGCGGGCTTAGCTCCGATCAATATGACCGCCTTGTGAGCGAGATGGAGAGCTATCATCAGGGCGCGCGTAACGCGGGACGACCGATGCTTCTTGAAGGGGGGCTTGATTGGAAGCCGATGGGCTATTCGCCTTCGGATATGGAATTTCAGAAGTCCAAGGAGGCGGCAGCGCGCGAGATTGCGCTCGCCTTTGGGGTGCCGCCGATGCTTCTCGGGATTCCGGGGGATGCGACCTATGCCAATTATCAGGAGGCCAACCGCGCCTTTTATCGCCTGACGGTGCTGCCGCTGGCGACGCGGGTGGCGGCGACAGTGGGGCGGTGGCTTGCGGCCTATACGGGCGAGGCGGTCAGCCTCAAGCCGGACCTCGACCAAATTCCGGCGCTGGCAGCGGAGCGCGATGCGCAATGGGCGCGGGTGCAGGGAGCGGATTTCCTTTCGGTGGCAGAGAAACGGCGTCTTCTTGGTCTTCCGGTCGAGGGTCTGACCGATGGCGGTGCGGATGGCTGAGCAGCGCTATGGGTTTGAACAATTCGACTGTGCCCCGGCGCTGCGCCTTGAGGCGCATGAGCGGGTCGCAAAACTGCAATTCGATAGCCTCAACCGGCGGCTCGACAAGATCGAGGATTTGATGGAGCGGCTCGAAAAGCGGCTTTGGCTGACGGTTTATGGCGTGGTGGGGGTCATCCTGGCGCAGGCGTTTCAGGGGCTTTTGGCGGCGGCGCCATGAAGAGAAGTGAGGAAGATATGGATACAGGACTTGAACACAAGTTCGCCCGTTTCGGCGAGACGCTCGATCTTCAGGATGGCGCAGTGATCGAAGGCTATGCGAGCCTGTTCGACCAAAGCGATCAGGGCGGCGATATCGTCGAGAAGGGCGCTTATGCGGCCTCTCTGGCTGAGGGCAAGGGGATCAAGATGCTCTGGCAGCATGATCCGGCCCAGCCCATCGGTATCTGGGAAGAGGTGCGTGAAGACGCGCGCGGGCTCTGGGTCAAGGGGCGGTTGCTTCTTGATGTGGCGCGTGGTCGCGAGGCGGCGGCGCTGATCGGGGCGGGAGCGATTGACGGGTTGTCCATCGGCTATCGCACGGTGCGGGCAAAGAAGAACGACAGGGGGCAGCGGCTCCTTCAGGAACTGGAGCTGTGGGAGGTGTCGCTTGTGACCTTTCCGATGCTGCCCAGTGCGCGGGTGTCGGCCAAGGGTGATGAGCTGCCCGAGGCCGAGGCGCTGCGCGAATTGGCGGCGGCCTTCGAGGACGCCCGTCAGGAGCTGAGGTGCGTGGGACGCGCCGAGGCATAACTCAACAATCGAGGACCATTGGATGGGTAAGACCGAGACGAAGGCTCGGGCCGGGGAAGGCGTGTCTCCGGTGGCCGAGGTGAAGTCTGCTGTGACGGGTTTCATGAGCGACTTCAGTATCTTCAAAGATGACATTCACGCGAGACTTCAGAAACAGGAAGAGCAATTGACCATGCTTGATCGTAAATCTCAGACCTACACCCGCCCTGCGCTTGCCGCCGAGGCTGAATTTGAAGCCCCGCATCAGAAGGCGTTCAATGCCTATCTGCGTTCGGGCGATGATGACGGGCTGCGCGGCCTTGAGATCGAGGGCAAATCCATGTCCTCCGCCGTCAACAGCGATGGTGGCTATCTCGTTGACACGCAGACGGCCGATCAGGTGAAGTCGGTGCTCAACACCACCGCGTCGATCCGTGCCGTGGCCAATGTCGTCAATGTCGAGGCGGCGTCCTATGATGTGCTGATTGACTCGGGCGAAGCGGGCGCGGGTTGGGCCGATGAGACCTCGGCGACTGGCGAGACCGGCACGCCGAGTATCGAACGTATCACCATCCCGCTGCACGAGCTTTCGGCCCTGCCCAAGGCCTCGCAGCGCCTTTTGGATGACAGCGCGTTTGATATCGAGTCCTGGCTTGCGGGCCGCATCGCCGACAAGTTCGCCCGTGCCGAGGCCGCGGCGTTTGTCAGTGGTGATGGTGTCGATAAACCGACCGGCTTTCTGACCTACAATAGTGTCGATGCGGGCACCGAAACCTGGGGCGAACTGGGCCATGTGCGTTCGGGCGCGGATGGGGATTTTGCAGCGGCAAATCCGGCAGATGCGCTTGTCGATCTGGTTTATGCGCTGGGGGCGCAATATCGCGCCAATGCGAATTTCGTGATGAATTCGAAGACTGCGGGCGCTGTGCGTAAGCTCAAGGATGCGGATGGTCGTTTCCTTTGGTCGGATGGCCTTGCCGCTGGCGAGCCGGCACGTTTGCTTGGCTATCCGGTGCTGATTGCCGAGGACATGCCGGACATTGATGTTTGGTCCCCGGCGATTGCCTTTGGTGATTTTGGTGCCGGCTATACGATCGCCGAACGCCCGGACCTGCGCGTGCTGCGTGATCCGTTCAGCGCCAAGCCGCATGTTCTTTTCTATGCGACCAAACGCATCGGCGGCGACGTGAGCGATTTTGCAGCGATCAAGCTTTTGAAATTCGCGGCTGCGTAAGGAGCCGGGAAGGGGGAGCGGTCCCTTGGGGCCGCTTCTCCGGGGCGCGTGCTTTTGATCTGTGTTGTCTGGCTGTCCCCTCCGTTCGAGCGGCGCAGATGGCGCGCGCCCAAACCACGAGGAGGGTCGCAAATGTTGGAGTTTTTCCATGATGTTAATCGAAGAGACCTCTGTGCCGACGGCGGCCCTTCCGATTGCCGAATTGAAGGCGCATCTCAGGCTGGGGAGCGGCTTTGCCGATGACAGTCTTCAGGACGATGTGCTCGAAAGTTTCCTGCGTGCGGCCATTGCAGCCGTGGAGGGGCGCACCGGCAAGGTTCTGATCGAGCGCAGCCTGACCTATGGGGTCGAGGCGTGGCGCCGTGTGGAGACACAGGCCCTGCCTGTAGCGCCGGTCAATGCGATTGAGAGCGTGACGCTTGTGGATCGCCTTGGGGTCGAGGCGCAGGTGGCGCCGAGCGCCTATCGTCTCGTGCCTGACAGCATGAGCCCAAGCCTGCGCCCGGTGGGCAATGCCCTGCCGACGATCCCGTCGGATGGGCGGGCTGATGTTCGTTTCCTTGCAGGTTATGGGCCGGAGTGGGGCGATTGCCCGGCGGACCTGCAACAGGCGGTGCTGCTTCTTGCGGCGCATTACTATGAATACCGTGACGAGACCGCGCTTGGCGGCGGGTGCATGCCTTTTGGCGTGACCAGCCTTATTGCGCGCTACCGTCCGCTGCGTCTGGGGATGGGGCAATGAGTGGGGTGCATCTTGCGCGCAGGCTCGTGCTTGAGGCGCGTCAAAGGGTCGATGACGGTGCGGGCGGTTATATCGAGAGCTGGAACGCGCAAGGGGCGCTTTGGGCCGATATGCAGGCGCGTACCGGGCGGGAACGCAATGGTGGCGAGGTCACCATGGCCCACACCGCCTATCGCATTGTGGTGCGTGGTGCACCGCAGGGGGCACCATCAAGGCCCGTGCCGGGGATGCGGTTTCGCGAAGGTGAACGGGTGTTCCCGATCCAGGCCGTGAGCGAGCGCGACCCGGCGGGGCGCTATCTTACATGTTTTGCAATTGAGGAGGTCGCGGCATGAGTTATGGCGTATCCGGCGCGCTTCAGAGCGCGATTTATCAGCACCTTCAAGGGGATGCGGGGCTAACGGCATTAATTGGGGATGCCGTTTATGACGCGGTGCCAACGGGCACGATCCCGCTGACCTATGTCATCCTCGGGTCCGAAACCGTGCTTGATCGGTCCGACAAGAGCGGCGCGGGGGCCGAGCATCGGCTGACGGTCTCTGTTCTGTCCGATGGTGCGGGTTTTGCCACCGCCAAGGAGGTTGCCGGGGTCATCAGCGATCTTCTGCATGACGTGGATCTGACGCTCGCACGTGGGCGGCTTGTCTACCTCAACTTCGACCGTGCGACGGCGGAGCGCGTCGGGACGGGGAACCAACGACGCATCGACATGCGGTTTCATGCGCGTGTCGAAGATAATTCTTAACCTCAAAGTGGAGTGACGAAAATGGGTGCTCAAAACGGCAAGGATCTTCTTATCAAGGTCGACCTGACTGGTGATGGCCAGTTTGAAACGATTGCGGGGCTGCGCGCCACGCGAGTGAGCTTCAACGCGGAAAGCGTTGATGTCACAAGCCTCGAAAGCCAGGGCGGCTGGCGCGAGCTTTTGTCGGGGGCTGGCGTCAAATCGGCGGCGATTTCGGGCTCGGGCGTGTTCCGTGACGAGGGCACGGATGAGCGTACGCGCCAGATCTTCTTTGACGGCGAGACGCCTCAATTTCAGGTCATCATCCCCGATTTTGGCGTGGTGGAAGGCGCGTTTCAGGTCACGGCGATCGAATATGCGGGCAGCCATAACGGCGAGGCGACTTACGAGCTTTCTCTGGCCTCGGCCGGTGCGCTCAGCTTCGTGGCGCTCTGACCATGGCAAATCCATGGGCGGGCGAGGTGGCGCTTGTGATCGACGGGGAGCGGTATGTTCTGAAGCTCACCCTCGGGGCATTGGCAGAGCTTGAAGCGGGGCTTGGCAGCGACACGCTGGTCGATCTTGTTGAACGCTTTGAGAGCGGCGCGTTTTCGAGCAGGGATGTTCTGTCGCTGATCGTGGCGGGGCTGCGCGGCGGGGGCTGGCGCGGGGAGGCACAAGACCTCCTGAGCGCGGAAATCCCCGGTGGGCCGATGCAGGCAGCCAAGGTTGCGGCGGCGCTTTTGGCGCGGGCCTTCACGCTCGATCCGGCCTCATGAACCGTTTCGATTGGTCCGCGCTGCTGCGGGCTGGGCTTTACGGTTTGCGCCTCAGGCCAGAGGAGTTCTGGGCGCTGACGCCGGTGGAGTTGCAAATCATGCTTGGGCAGGGCGCTGCGGCGCCCTCCCTCACACGGCAAGGGTTGGATGCGCTTTTGAGGGCGTATCCCGACGGTAAGGAAGGACAAGCAGATGAGCGAGAGTGATGCGCTGCAAGGGTTCAGCGATCAGGTCGATGCGCTGGAGGAAAACCTCGCGCAGGCGACGGGAATGGTGGCGAGTTTCGACACCGAGTTGCGCACGGTGCGCCGATCCCTCGCGGCGACGGGGCAGGATGTAAAGACCCTTGAGAGGGGGCTTAGCCGCGGATTGCGCCGGGCCTTTGAGGGCGTGGTGTTCGACGGCATGAAGCTCTCGGATGCGCTTGAAGGGATTGCACGCAGCATGATGAACACCGCGTTCAATGCGGCATTGCGCCCGGTCAGCAATCAGGTCGGTTCGGTTATTGCAGGCGGTGTCGGATCACTGGTGCAGAGCATTTTACCGTTTGAGAAGGGCGCGGGCTTTGCCCAAGGGCGGGTGATGCCCTTTGCCAATGGCGGCGTGGTGTCGGGGCCGGTGATGTTCCCGATGCGCGGCGGGACCGGCCTCATGGGCGAGGCTGGGCCGGAGGCGATCATGCCGCTTGCACGCGGGGCGGATGGCCGTCTTGGGGTGCGCGCGGCGGGCGGCGGTCAGCCGGTCAATGTGGTGATGAATATCCAGACGCCGGATGTCGAAGGCTTCCGTCGTTCTTCGGGGCAGATTGCCGCCCAGATGGGGCGTGTGATCGGCCGTGGTCAGCGCAACAGATAAGGAGATAGGGACATGAGTTTTCACGAGGTCCGGTTTCCGGCAAATCTTAGCTTTGGGTCCGTGGGTGGCCCGGAACGACGCACTGATGTGGTGACGCTCGCCAATGGCTTTGAAGAGCGCAACACCCCCTGGGCCCATTCGCGCCGCCGCTATGATGCGGGCGTGGGGATGCGCAGCCTTGACGATATTGAAACGCTGATTGCGTTTTTCGAGGCCCGTCAGGGGCAGCTCTACGGCTTCCGCTGGAAGGACTGGTCCGATTACAAGACCTGCCGCGCCTCGGCAGAGGTCGATTATCGCGATCAGGTCATCGCCGTCGCCGATGGCAAGGCCAGCGCCTTTCAACTCAACAAGACCTACGTTTCGGGCGATGTGCATTACAAGCGTCCGATCACAAAGCCGGTTCTTGGCACTGTGCGTATGGGGATCGAGGGCGATGAGATGCATGAGGGCGTGCATTTCGAGGTCGATACCGCAACGGGCATCGTGACCTTCGACCGTATTCCCGACGCGGGGCGCGAGATCACTGCCGGGTTCGAATTCGACGTGCCGGTGCGTTTTGATACCGACCGTATCCAAACCAGCATGGCCAGTTTCCAGGCGGGCGATGTGCCCAATGTGCCGGTCGTGGAGGTGCGGGTATGAGCGATCTTGAAGCACATCTGGCCACAGGATTGACCACTGTGGCGCGCTGTTGGGGGATCGAACGGTCCGATGGGGCGCGGTTCGGCTTTACCGATCACGATTGTGATCTGTCCTTTGAAGGCTTCACCTTCCGTGCCGATAGCGGCCTCACCGCGCTGGCTCTGTCGCAGACCACGGGGCTTGCGGTGGATAATACCGAGGGCCTTGGGGCGCTGAGCGATGTCGCGATTAGCGAGGCCGATATTGAGGCCGGGCGGTTTGACGGCGCCGAAGTGCTTTGCTGGCTCGTAAACTGGGCCGATGTTGCGGCTCGCCGGGTGCTGTTTCGGGGTGAGATTGGCGAGCTACATCGCGCCGACGGGGCGTTTCGTGCCGAGTTGCGCGGGCTCAGCACCGCGCTCAACCAGCCGATGGGCCGCGCCTATCAAAAGACCATGGCCGCCGGCGCACCGGATCTTGGGTTCGGCTTTGATCCCGATACAGCGGGCTATCACGAACTACGAGATGTGGAAGAGGTCGAGGAGGGACGCCTGTTCCGATTTTCCGATATGGCAGGGTTCGAGGAGGGCTGGTTTACCCATGGGCGACTACGGCTGCTCTCGGGCGATGCGATCGGCCTTGTTGGGGCGATCAAACGTGACGAGACACTCCCCGACGGGCGACGCGAAATCGCCCTATGGGAGCCGATCCGTGCCGAGATTGCGCCGGGCGATGCGCTGCGTCTTGATGCGGGTTTTGACGGCCGTTTTGAGACCTGCCGCCTGAAATTCGCAAGTGCCGCCGATTTTCGCGGTTTTCCCGATATTCCGGGTGAGGATTGGCTCACGTCTTACCCGAGTGCGGGCGGCAGTCATACCGGCGGGAGCTTGCGCGGATGAGCCGGGTTGTCGACGCCGCACGAGGCTGGATTGGCACGCCTTACCGACATCAGTCGGCCTGCAAAGGGGCAGGGTGCGATTGCCTCGGCCTCGTGCGGGGGGTCTGGCGCGAGGTAATGGGCGCCGAACCCGAACAAGTGCCCGCCTATAGCATGGATTGGTCCGAACCTCAGGGCGATGAGGTTCTTTGGCGCGCGGCGGCGCGATGGCTCTCTGCAAAGCCTCTCAGGGACGAGGCCGAGGGCGATGTGATCCTGTTTCGGATGCGTGAAGGCAGCGTGGCCAAACATCTGGGGATCATCGGTCGAACCGGAGCAGAGGCGAGCTTTATCCATGCCTATGCGGGGCACCAAGTAAGCGAAAGCGCACTTACCCTTCCATGGCGCCGCAGGATCGTGGCGCGATTTGAATTTCCAAAGGAGGACGCATAATGGCGACCTTGGTCTTGTCCGCCGCAGGCGCGGCGATTGGCGGCTCTATTGGGGGCAGCATTCTTGGGGTATCGGCGGTGGCGCTTGGGCGCTTGGCTGGGGCGACGCTTGGCCGGGCCATTGACCAGCGTATCCTTGGCGGTGGTTCTCAGCTTGTCGAGATGGGCAAGGTGGACCGGTTCCGCCTTACCGGTGCCTCAGAAGGGGCCGCGATGGCGCGGGTTTATGGGCGGATGCGCATTGGTGGCCAGGTGATCTGGGCCACGCGCTTTGCTGAAAGCGTGACCTATAGCGGCGGTGGTAAGGGCGCGCCCGCGCAGCCCGAAACCGCCAATCATAGCTATTCTGTCTCCCTCGCTATCGCGCTTTGTGAAGGCGAGATCACGAATGTGGCGCGTGTCTGGGCGGATGGAGAAGAGGTTGCCCCGGAAGACCTCAACATGCGTGTTTATACCGGGAGCGAGGATCAGCTTCCCGATCCCCTCATGGAGGCGGTTGAAGGCGAGGGCATGGTGCCTGCGTATCGCGGCACGGCCTATGTCGTGATGGAAAACCTCCCCTTGGCCCAGTTTGGCAATCGCGTTCCGCAATTCTCCTTTGAAGTCTGCCGCCCAAGCCCGTCCGAACAGGAAGAGGCCGAATGGGATCTTGCGCATGGGTTGCGTGCCGTGGCGCTGATCCCGGGGTCTGGCGACTACGCGCTGGCGACAACCCCGGTCTACCTCCATGGCGCTCCCGGCGAGAGCCCGGCTGCTAATATCAACACCGCCTCGGGCAAAAGCGATTTCGTCACCTCTCTGGATCAGCTCGAAAACGAGGTGCCGGGGGTTCAATCGGTGTCGCTTGTGTCGAGCTGGTTTGGCGATGACCTGCGCTGTGGTGCGTGCGAAATCCGCCCCAAGGTCGAACAGAAAGAAGCCGATGGCCGCAAGATGCCATGGAAGGTTGCGGGCCTTACCCGCAACAGCGCCGAGGAAATCGCTCGTATCGATGACAGGCCCGTTTATGGCGGCACGCCTTGTGATGAGTCTGTCATCGAAGCGATTCAAGATCTCAACGCACGCGGTAAGGCGGTGATGTTCTATCCCTTCATCCTTATGGAGCAGCTTGAAGGCAATGGCCTGCCTGACCCATGGAGCGATGCTGGCGATCAACCAATTCTGCCCTGGCGCGGGCGTATCACAACCTCGAAAGCGGCTGGCCTTGTCGGGTCGCCTGACGGCACCACCGCGGCAGAGGCCGAAGTCGCGGCCTTCTTCGGCACCGCATCGGCATCCGATTTCAACCTTTTGGGGGATCACCTCTTTTACAATGGCCCTGATGAATGGCGCTATCGTCGGTTCATCCTGCACAATGCCATGCTGTGTAAAATGGCCGGTGGGGTGGATAGCTTCTGTATCGGGTCGGAAATGCGTGGCCTGACCCGCATTCGTGGCGAGAACGGTGCCTTTGTTGCCGTGGCGGCGCTGCGCGATCTTTTGGCCGAAGTGCGCGCGATCCTTGGGCCTGATACGAAACTTACCTATGCCGCCGACTGGACCGAGTATTTCGGCTATCATCCGCAAGATGGCAGTGGTGATGTCTACTTTAACCTTGATCCGCTCTGGGCCGATCCGAACCTCGATTTCATCGGGATCGACAACTACATGCCAATGTCGGATTGGCGTGAGGGCAAGGCGCATGCGGATGCTGAATGGGGTAGCCTCTATAACCCTGATTACCTGCGTGCCAATATCGAGGGTGGCGAAGGGTATGACTGGTATTACCATTCCGACGATGCCCGCGCGGCCCAGATCCGCACACCGATCACCGACGGGGCCCATGAGGAGCCTTGGGTGTTTCGCTACAAGGATATCTCCAATTGGTGGGGGCGGGCTCATCACGAGCGGATCAATGGTGTGCGTAGTGAAGAGCCAACCGATTGGGTTCCGGCCTCCAAGCCGATTGCCTTTACCGAGATCGGCTGTGCCGCCATCGACAAGGGCACAAACCAACCCAATCGCTTTGTGGATGTCAAATCCTCGGAGAGCGGCTTGCCCTATGGCTCGACCGGGCGGCGTGACGATTACCTGCAACAGCAATATTACCGCGCCCTCCTGAGCTATTGGAACAACCCGGAGAACAATTCGGTTTCGCCTGAATATGGTGGGCCGATGATTGATATGGATCGTGCTCATGCCTGGGCCTGGGACACACGGCCTTTCCCGGCCTTTCCCAATACACGCGCTCTTTGGAGTGATGGTGGAAATTTCGCGCGTGGCCATTGGCTCAATGGGCGGGTTTCCTATCGGTCTTTGGCGTCGGTGGTGCGGGAGATTTGCGAAGATGTGGGACTTACCCATTTCGACGTAAGCGGCCTGCGCGGTGTGGTGCGCGGCTATGTCGTCGACCAAGTAACGGATGCGCGGACCGCCCTACAGCCGCTCATGCTGCGCCATGGGTTCGACGCGATTGAGCGCGATGGCTGTTTGTCCTTCGTGATGCGTGACGATGGCGAGCCTGTGATGCTTGAGGAAGCCGATCTCGCGGTAAGTGATGATCTCGATGGACGCATTGAACGTCTGCGCGCCGCCGAGAGCGAGCTTACAGGGCGTGTGCGCCTGACCTTTGTCGAGGCGGACGGGGATTACGACGTGGCTTCGGAGGAGGCAAACCTCCCCGATGATACTCTAACCGCTGTATCCGCGAGCGAGTTGCCTCTGTCGCTAACCCGCCGTGAAGGGCGTTTCACTGCCGAGCGCTGGCTCAACGAGGCACGCGTGGCGCGGGAAACCTTACGCTTTGCCTTGCCGCCTTCGCGTCTCTCGCTTGGTACTGGCGATGTCGTGGCTTTCGATGGTGAAAACGGCATGGAACAGTTCCGGATTGATGCGGTGGATATTGGAAGCCACCAAATCGTCGAGGCGGTGCGCATTGAGCCCTCTGCCTATAATCCGGCTCCTTACGAGGATGAGATTGCAAACATCCAAAGCTTTGCAGCCCCATCACCCGTTGAGGCCCTGTTCCTTGATCTGCCGCTCTTGAGCGGCGACGAGGTGCCCCATGCGCCGCATGTGGCAACAACGGCAACCCCGTGGCCGGGTAGCGTTGCGATCTATGATGCGCTGGGCGATGCCAACTATACGCTCAACACGCTCCTGACCCAGCGTGCCACGGTAGGGGTAACCGAAACGGCCCTCCACGCGGCACCAACAGGGCTTTATGACGACGGTCCGCTATTGCAGGTGCGCCTGATCTCTGGCGCGTTCGAAAGCGTATCGGAAGAGGCCCTTTGGGCCGGGGCCAACCTTGTGGCCATTGGCGATGGTACGTCCGGTGCGTGGGAGCTGTTCCAGTTTGCTGAGGCAGACCTCATCGCGCCCGATACCTGGTGGCTCCGCCGTCGTCTACGGGGGCAGCTTGGCACAGACGCGATCATGCCTTCGGAATGGCCCGCTGGATCTTGGGTTGTGTTGCTTGGCAACGGGGTTGAACAGATCGACCTCGCCAGCACATCACGCAATATCGCCCGCCATTACCGGATCGGCCC
>JAAEZB010000036.1:21767-27480 GCA_018223085.1 Paracoccaceae bacterium | reverse complement strand
CCCTCCAGATGCTCCAGCACCCCCAAAAGCGGCCAGACATGCGGCCCCGACAGGTCCGGCGAGATGATCGGATAGCGCGCGAGCTCCGCCGCCGATACGGGTCGTTCGCTCAACGGATGGCCTTTACGCGCATAGATCCGCGCCCGAAGCGGCGGCAGGGGCTCGGTGGCAAATCCCGCCTCCCGCATCAGCCCATGTTCCGGTGCGATCAACGTATCAAGGTCCCCCTGCCGCAAAAGCTGCATCCCGGTCTCAAAGGTCACACCGCGCAGATGTACCCGCACCTCCGGATGGTTAAGCACGAGATGCCGCACAGCCCGGTTCATCAACCCTTCAAGCGACGGCGGTGCGATCCCGATCCGCAACACCCGGTCGCGCGTCTCACGCCCGCTTCGGGCATCGCTCACAAGCTGATCCATATCCGACAGGATACGCGCCGCCCGGTCGATGAACCCTCGCCCCGCCGCCGTCGCCACGACGCCCCGCGCCCGACGCTCAAACACGGCAAAGCCAAGCTCGGCCTCAATATCGGCCACTGCTTTGGTGACCGCCGATTGCGTGATATTGAGGTCCCGCGCCGCCGCCGAGATCGCCCCGGCCCGATCCACCGCCAACACATAGCGCAGCTTGGTCAGGTTCATTACCGCCCACCCATTCCCAAAATGAATACCATTGGACAATATAGAATTTGCCAGATGGCAAGACGCAACCCCATACTTCCCGCGAAACAGGGATTCGGGGAGGAAACCCATGACCAAGACCATCGTTGCCGGCGTCGGCATGATCAAATTCGCCAAACCCGGCGCATCCGATAGCTATGACCAGATGGGCGCCGACGCGATCCGCGCCGCCCTCGCAGATTCCGGCCTGTCCTATGACGACATCCAGCAAGCCTATGCCGGCTATGTCTACGGCGACTCCACCTGCGGCCAGAAAGCTCTCTACCATGTCGGCATGACCGGCATCCCGGTGGTCAACGTCAACAACAACTGCTCCACCGGCTCGACCGCGCTTTTCCTTGCCCGTCAGGCAATTGAACACGGCATCGCCGATTGTGTCCTCGCCGTTGGCTTCGAACAAATGCAGCGCGGCGCTCTTCAGAGCCACTGGACCGACCGCCCCACGCCCTTTGATGATTTCGACAATGAAACCGACGCCCTTGTCGGCAACTCGCAAGTGCCGCTGGCACTGCGCTATTTCGGCGGCGCAGGCAAAAGCCACATGGAGAAATTCGGCACGACGCTGAACGATTTCGCCAAGATTCGCGCCAAGGCCTCGCGCCACGCGGTCAACAATCCGCTCGCCCTCTTCAACACCGAAGTAAGCGAAGAGGACGTAATGAACGCCCCCTTCATGTGGGAAGGCGTGATGACCCGCCTCATGGCCTGCCCCCCGACCTGTGGTGGCGCGGCGGCGATCCTGTGCTCCAAAGAGTTCGCCAAGAAACACAACATCCCAACCACCGTTTCCATCGTCGGTCAGGCCATGACGACCGATTTCCCCTCGACCTTCGAGGCCCATGACATGATGCAGGTCGTCGGCTACGACATGACCGCCTCCGCCGCCAAACAGGTGCAGGACCAATCCGGCATCGGCATTGAGGATGTGGATGTGGTCGAACTGCACGACTGCTTTGCCCATAACGAACTCATCACCTATGAGGGCCTCGGCCTCTGCCCCGAAGGCGGCGCGCAGAAGTTCATCGCCGATGGCGACAATACCTATGGCGGCAAATACGTCACCAACCCCTCGGGCGGCCTTCTCTCCAAAGGCCACCCCCTTGGCGCGACCGGCCTTGCCCAATGCTACGAGTTGACCCACCAGCTCCGGGGCACCGCAGAACGCCGTCAGGTCGAAGGTGCCAAAACCGCGCTTCAGCACAACCTCGGCCTCGGCGGTGCCTGTGTCGTGACGCTCTATCAGGCGGCCTGAGACCATGGGTATTTTTGACAGAAGCACGGCGGGGCACATCACCCCGCCCGTCGACGTAACGCTAGAGCGCGGCGCTATCGCGTTCTTTGCCGAAACCATCGGCGAAACCAACCCGATCCATTTTGACGTGGACGCCGCCCGCAGCGCCGGACACCCGGACGTGGTCGCCCCTGCGACCTACCCTGTGGTCGTCGGCACCTTCGCAGGCAACGAAAGCGCGCGCAAAGGCAGCCCCGGCATTCTCGACCTTATCAAGGCCGACATGCGCCACCTGCTGCACGGCACCGAGAGCTATACCTACCACGGCACCATGTATGCCGGTGAAACCGTCTCGGTCGTCAACGAGGTGCTGGGCTTTGTCGATGCCAAAGGTGGCAAGCTCGAAATCGCGCAGGTCGCGACCCGCATCACCCACCCCGAGCGTGGCCTCATCGTCGAGGCCAAGCGCGACATCATTCATGTTCTGGGCTGAGGAGGCGCCACGATGACCATCACCCCCGCCACCGCCAAGCCCGGCGACACCCTGCCGCCGCTGACCTTCGGCCCCATCTCGCGCACCACTCTGGCGCTCTATGCCGGGGCTTCGGGCGATCACAACCCAATCCATATCGACCTCGATTTCGCCAAATCGGCGGGCTTTGACGACGTATTCGCTCACGGAATGCTGTCTATGGCCCAGCTTGGCCGCCTCGTGACCGACTGGGCCGGACAGGAAAACGTCGCCGCCCTCTCGACCCGCTTCACCGCCATCACCCCGGTCAATGCCACCGTGACCTGCGAAGGCACCGTGACCGAGGTCGTCGAACAAGACGGCGAAACCCTTTTGAAACTGACGCTGTCGGCCAAAGTCGACGACGGAACCCAAACCCTGAAAGGCAACGCGCTCGTGCGCATCGCCTGAGGAGACAGACCATGACCAACCATCTCTGGATGCAGGAAGATCACCACGCCTTCGCAGACACCGTGCGCCGCTTCCTCGACGAGGAATTCCAACCCAACCGCGATCAATGGAAAAAGGACGGCCTCGTCCCCAAGGATTTCTGGAAGAAAGCCGGCGAGATCGGCATACTCGGCGCGACCATCCCCGAAGAACATGGCGGCCTTGGCCTCTCGCGCCATTTCGACGCCGTAACCTTCCTTGAACAGGCCAAGATCGGCGATTCCGGCTGGGGCTTTTCGGTCCACAACATCGCCACCCACTACATCACCGCCTTCGCCACCGAGCAGCAAAAGGCCAAATGGCTCCCCGCGCTGGCTTCAGGCGAAAAGGTCGCCGCCATCGCCATGACCGAACCGGGCACCGGATCGGACCTTCAGGCGGTCAAAACCACCGCGCTCAAAGATGGCAACGAATATGTCATCAACGGCTCCAAGACCTTTATCACCAATGGCGGCAGCGCCGACCTGATCGTCCTCGTCGCCAAGACCGACCCCAAGGCCGCCGGGCGCGGCGTCTCGCTTATTATCGTTGAGACCGAAGACCTCGAAGGTTTCTCCGTCGGCCGTCGCCTCGAAAAGATGGGCATGAAGCGCAACGACACTGCCGAACTCTCCTTCCAGGACGTGCGCGTGCCGCTGACCAACCTCCTTGGCACTGACGAGGGCCAGGGCTTTTACCAACTGATGAAACAGCTCCCCTGGGAGCGCCTGATCCTCGCCTATTCGGCCCTCGGTGCCTCGCAATGCGCGCTTGAAACCACGCTCGCCTATGTGCGCGAACGCAAGGCCTTCGGCAAACGCATCATGGACTTCCAAAACACCCGCTTCAAACTCGCCGAGGTCGCGACCAAGATCGAAGTGCTCTCCGCCTTCGTCGATCAATGCCTTGCCGAACTCGACGCAGGCACGCTCACTGCCGAAAAGGCCGCCATGGCCAAATGGTGGAGCACCGACGTGCAATGCGACGTGGTCGATGAATGCCTGCAACTGCATGGCGGCTACGGCTACATGAGCGAATACCTGATCTCCGAACTCTATACCGATGCCCGCGTGCAGAAAATCTACGGCGGCACCAACGAGATCATGAAAGAACTGATCGCCCGCTCGATCGACGTGGACTGACGGAGGAAAGACCCATGGGAAAACTTGACGGAAAAACCGCCTATATCACCGGCGCAGGCAACGGCATTGGCCGCGCTCTGGCCCTGAAACTCGCTTCTGAAGGCGCCAATGTCGTGGTCAACGACCTCGAAGCCGATCCCGCCATGGCCGTGGTCGAAGAGATCACCGCCATGGGCCGCCACGCCATCGCCGTGCCCGGCTCGGTGACCGAAGACGGCTTTGCAGAACGGTTTATCGGCGCGGGCGTCGAAAAATGGAACGCCATCGACATCATCGTCAACAACGCGGGCTACACATGGGATAGCCTCATCGGCCACATGACCGACGACCAGTTCGACGCCATGATGGATGTCCACGTCAAAGCCCCGTTCCGCATCCTGCGCGCCGCCGCCGGGTTCATCAAAGGCGCAGCCACCCAAGAGGCCGAAGAAGGCCGCGAAGTCTTCCGCAAGGTGGTCAATATCTCCTCCATCGCGGGCACTGCGGGCAACATGGGACAGGCCAACTACTCCTCCGCCAAATCCGCCGTTCTTGGCCTGACCAAAACCCTCGCCAAGGAATGGGGCCGCTACAAGGTCAACGTGAACTGCATCGCCTTTGGCTATATCGAAACCCGCCTGACCCAAGCCACGGATGAGAAGAAAACCATTACCGTTGATGGCAACGAGGTCGGCATCGGCATCCCGAAAAAAGTCGCTGGTGGCTTTGCCTCCATGGTCCCCCTAGGGCGCCCCGGCACCCCCGAAGAGGCCGCCGATGGCGTCTATCTCTTCTGCTGCCCGGAATCGAACTATGTCTCGGGACAAACGCTGATCGTTGGCGGCGGTCTGACCGGATGACCAAGGGCATGCTCTCCGGCGTCCGCATCGTCGAGATCGAAGGCCTCGGCCCCGGCCCCTTTGCCGCGATGACCCTCGCCGATCTCGGCGCGGATGTCATCGTGATCCATCGCAAAGGAAAATCCGGACAAGTCACCGCCGAGGCCTCACTCCTTGACCGGGGCAAACGTTCCATCGCGCTCGACCTCAAGGACCCGGACGACATCGCCACGGCCAAGGCCCTCATCGCCCGCGCAGACGGGCTGATCGAGGGGTTTCGCCCCGGTGTCATGGAACGTCTGGGCCTCGGCCCCGAGGCCTGCCACGCCGAGAACCCGGCCCTCGTCTATGGCCGCATGACCGGCTGGGGACAAGACGGACCGCGCGCCCATACGGCGGGCCATGACCTCAACTACATCGCCACCTCCGGCGCACTGCATTACGCCTCCGAACCCGGCTCCCCGCCGATCACCCCCGCCACCCTCGTGGGCGATATCGGCGGCGGCGCGCTTTACCTCGTGGTGGGGATGCTCTCGGGCATCCTCAACGCCCGCGCCACCGGCAAAGGCACCGTCGTGGACGCGGCAATCGTCGATGGCTCGGCCCATATGATGGGCCTCCTCATGGCCATCCGCCAAAGCGGCCAGATGGTCGATGAACGCGGCCAAAGCCTTCTTGACGGCCCACACTGGTCGCGCAGCTATCTCTGCGCCGATGGCGGCTATATCTCCGTGCAATGCCTCGAACCACAATTCTACGCGCTCTTCCTCGAAAAACTCGGCCTCTCGGACGATCCCGAGTTCCTTAAACAGCACGACAAGACCCTCTGGACCAAGCTCACCGCGCGGCTTGAAGACATCTTCGCCGCCGAACCCCGGAGCCACTGGGCCGCGCTCTTTGAC
>JAAEZB010000036.1:0-21454 GCA_018223085.1 Paracoccaceae bacterium | reverse complement strand
TTATGGCACATCGTGCCAACCCCAAGGCGGGTACTCTTCCCTGCATATCTCAATGATAAATTACCGAACCATTTCAATATGGTAATCTAAGGCAAGCCGCAGAAAGCAAAATAATCTCATAATTGATAAAATCTGCCATTGATCGCCTTAAACGTTTAGATGATATTACCCGAAATAAATCAGTCCCCGGGAATTTCATACGAACCATATCTATTCGATAATAAATTCCCCGCGACATATCCCTTCTTCCCCAATACCCATCTTCAACTTCCAAAACCGAAAGAGACACTATGAAGAAAGCCGTTCTGATCCTGCCCATTGCCGCCGCCCTTGCAGGATGTACGCCGGACATGGAAATTACCCAAAAGCCCGTCGATTTTGCCCATGTCAGCACCAAGAACAAGGTCGTCAAACTAAGCCCGGTCCCGGTGCGCACCTATGCCACGGGAGAAAACAACAAGAGCAAAGAAGTCGGCGGAGCCGTGTGCACGATCAAATCCGACGAGTTCAAAACCAGCTTCACCACCCCCGCCCTTGTCCGCTTCCCGACGACCGAGGGCAAACCTGCGCCGCTCAATGCAACCTGCAACCTCGACGGTAAGTCCAGCACCGTCACGCTCGAACCCAAGCTCCAAGCCCGATATGCCGCTGTCACCTCAAGCACCAACGGAGGGGCCGCGCTGCTCATCACGCTCGTTGCCGCCGCGGCCACCCATGCTATCGCAAAAGAACGCGACCACTGGACCCACATCACCGATCCTGCCGTGGGATTGGATCTCGGTCTCAAGTAATTCGCACTCATCGGTATTACGCACCGACGCGATACCGACGTAATACCGACGTGATACAGAAACAAAAAACGGGGCCTTCCGGGCCCCGTTTTCTTATTCATCCATGTCCTAGGTTTACTTGCCGCGCACCGTGTCGATCATGAGCTGAACATTCTCCGGATCCGCATCCGGCGTGATGCCATGGCCAAGGTTGAAGATATGCGGCCCCTTGCCGAGCGCCTCGACAATGCGGCGTGTCTCATCAACAAGCGCCTGACCACCAGTAACCATATGCGATGACTTGAGATTCCCCTGCACACAGCCATCCTTCTGCACATGCTCGGCAACCCACTCTGCACTCACCGCATCATCAACGGCGACACAATCCGCACCCGTCGCCTTGGCAAAGCCTTCATACCGCTCGCCCGCCCCACGCGGGAAGGCGATAACCGGGATGCCCGGATGCTTCTCTTTCAGCGCGGCAATGATCTTCTTGGCCGGCTCCAGCGCGTATTTGTCAAAATCCGCCCCTTTGAGCGACCCGGCCCAGCTATCGAAAATCTTCACGACTTCCGCACCCGCCTCAATCTGTTTCGACAGATAATCAATCGTGCCCTCAGTCAGCAGATCAATCACCTGATCGAAAAGCGCCGGGTTGCTGTCTTTGAGCGCATGCGCCGGGCCCTGATCCGGTGTGCCACGTCCTGCGATCATATAGGTCGCCACGGTCCAGGGCGCGCCTGCAAACCCAATAAGCGTTGTCTCTTCCGGCAATTCACGCGACAGGATACGCACCGTCTCATAAACCGGGTTCAGCGTCTCGTGAATTTCGCTTGCCGCTTTGAGCTTGTCGAAATCTTCCTGCGTCTCAATCGTCGACAGGCGCGGCCCCTCTCCGGTCACGAACCAGAGATCCGCCCCAAGCGCCTGCGGCAGCAAAAGGATATCGGCAAACAGGATCGCCGCATCAAACCCGTAACGGCGGATCGGCTGAAGGGTCACTTCGGCCGCCAACTCGGGATTGTAACACAGCGACAGGAAATCCCCGGCCTCGCCCCGCGTGGCGCGGTATTCCGGCAGGTAGCGGCCCGCCTGACGCATCATCCAGATCGGCGGTGTCTCAAGCGTCTCACCCGCCAGCGCGCGCAGAATTTTCTTGGTCGTAGCCATATGCGGTCTCTCCTCTTTGCCGACTGTAGGTCTCGCCCCAGCGACGAGATGTCAAGCATGGATGACTTGAAAGGACAACCTGCCGCGACTAAGAGTTCGAGTCATGACATGGACCCTGCCCTCCCCCGACTCGCCCCTCAAGATCGGCACCCGCGGCTCTCCGCTCGCGCTGGCACAGGCCTTTGAGACCCGCCGCCGCCTCAAGGACGCTTTCGAGCTGCCCGAGGATGCGTTCGAGATCGTCATCATCAAGACGACCGGTGACGACGCGGCGCTGATCGCCAAGGACAAGCCGCTCAAGGAAATTGGCGGCAAGGGGCTATTTACCAAGGAGATCGAAGAGGCAAGATCGACATCGCCGTGCATTCCATGAAGGACATGCCGGTGCTTCAGCCCGAGGGCCTTCTTCTCGATACCTACCTGCCGCGCGAAGACACCCGCGACGCCTTCGTATCGCCCAAGGTCAAAACCCTCGCCGATCTGCCCGAGGGCGCCGTGGTTGGCACCTCCTCGCTGCGCCGCCGGGCCCAGCTTCTGAATTTCCGCCCCGACCTCAACGTGGTCGAGTTCCGCGGCAACGTGCAAACCCGGCTCAAGAAACTCGGCGAGGGCGTGGCCGAATGCACCTTCCTCGCCATGGCCGGTCTGCACCGTCTTGATATGGCGCATGTGGCCTCTTCGGCCATTGCCCCCGAAGACATGCTGCCCGCCGTCGCCCAAGGCGCGATTGGCATTGAACGGCGCGCCAGTGATAGCCGCGTGGCCGAAATGCTCTCTGTCATTCACGATACGCCAACGGGTCAGCGTCTTGCCGCTGAACGTGCTTTCCTCGCCGCGCTTGATGGCTCTTGTGAAACACCTATCGCTGCCCTGGCCGAACTGGACGGCAATACCCTGCGCCTGCGCGGCGAAGTCCTACGCCCTGACGGCTCCGAAAGCATCTCCGAGGACCGCACTGCCCCGATTGAGGACGGCGCGGCGCTCGGGCGCGAAATGGCAAAATCCCTGCTTGCCAAGGCCGGCGAAGGCTTTTTCGACTGGCGCAGCTAACACGCACGGGAGAGCAGGAAAGGCCCTGCTCTTCCCCTCTTTCAGAGCCTGAATTTGGCCGAGAATGGGGCGAAATCCTGCCTAACAGGCCGTTTTCGTTAAAAAATTCCTAAATTCCGCAAGACGCTGACCGCATTTGCGTCACTTTCCTTTGACCTAATAGCTGTGAACAGTGTTCGGAGGGATGAACATGAACACAGCCGTCAGAGACCTTGCCGTAGGTCCCAGCAAAAACCGCAGCATCAAGGCTTCGCGCCGTGCCGAAAATTACCGCGCGCGCGAAACCGAAGGCTATTTTCGCACCTCAACGCAGGGCGAAGCCATCTTGCGCTTCATTGGTATCGTGATCCTGCTCGGGGCCTTCATTCAGTGGCTCCTGCCACAGAATGAAAGTGCCGAGATGATGATGACCAAAGTCGGCCTCGCGGTGGCCTTCTCCGTCATCGGCCTCGCGGTCTACACCTACTCCATGCGCGGAAGCCGCTATGAGATCGAGCTTGATCCAATCGCGAGAACCCTGTCCCTGTCGCGCCTGGACCGCCGCGACAACGTCCGTAGCGCCAAACGTTTCCCGCTCCACGACATCAAAAGCATCTACGTCCACAAAGGCGATAGCATCGGCGCCCCGTCCAAAATGCGCATTCGTCTACGCAATAGGGACGCGGAAATTACCGCCTTGCGTGGAAATTACAGTGACGTGGAACTGATGCACCGCGCGCTCTGCCGCAGCATCCGCATACTCAACAGCTAGGGTCACAGCCCCCTAAGCAAAATGAAAACGGCGGGGCCATAACCCCGCCGTTTTTCTTTTAGACCCACTTCGCCATCGGCGGCAGGCTCATCAATACCGCATTGGCATCATGCCCGGTCTCAAGACCGAATTTCGTGCCCCGGTCATAGACAAGGTTATATTCGGCATAGAGCCCGCGATGCACGAGCTGCGCATCCTTCTCCGCGTCGCCGAATTCCGAACTCCGGCGCTTTTCGATCAACGGCTGAAACGCCGGCAGGAAGGCCTTGCCCACATCCTGAATGAAATCGAAATCCGTCAACCAATCGCCGGTGTTGTAATCATCAAGGAAAATCCCGCCGACGCCACGCGCGCGCTTGCGATGCGGCACATAAAAATACTCATCCGCCCAAGCCTTGAAACGCGGATAGAGCTCTTCGCCATGACGGTCACAATGTGTTTTCTGCACAGCGTGGAAATGCGCGGTATCTTCTTCATACTCAAGGCACGGGTTGAGGTCCGATCCCCCCCCGAACCACCATCCATGCGGGGTCCAGAACATCCGCGTATTCATGTGCACAGCAGGGCAATGCGGGTTCTGCATATGGGCCACAAGGCTGATGCCACTGGCCCAGAAACGCGGATCGTCCTTCATCCCCGGCAAACCCTTGCGCGCGGCCATCGCCGCCTGCGCCCGCTCGCCAAGCTCGCCATAGACGGTCGAGACATTGACCCCGACCTTCTCGAACACGCGCCCGCCGCGCATCACCGACATAATACCACCGCCCGCATCCGATCCGTCCGCGCTGGCGCGCATCGTCTCGGTCACATCGAACCGTCCTGCTGCCTGATCGGCAAAGGGCCCAGCATCATGGCTATCCTCAAGCCCCTCAAAGGCCGAAACGATCTGGTCCCGCAAGCTGCGAAACCACGCTGAGGCGCGGGCCTTTTCGCTTTCCATCTGGTCGCTCATACTGTCCTCCCTGTTCGCTTTGTTCTTTGTCGCGTTCAATGCGCCGGGGCTGCCACCGGATCAACAAGCGTGCGCCCGCCATCCACGGTGATGATCTGCCCGGTCATGAACCCCGACCCTTCCGACGCGAGGTATTGCACCGCATCCGCCAATTCCCCCGGCCCGGCAATCCGGCCAAGCGGCGTATTGTCTTCGATGGTTTCGCGAAACTCCCGGTTGTCCTTAAGCATATTCTTGAGGCTCGCCGACATGACCGACCCAAACGCCACCGCATTGACCCGAATCCGATGCGGCGCGAGCGCAACCGCCAAGGCGCGGGTCATCTGGTCAAGCGCCGCCGTGGACACCGAATAGGCCAGAAGATCGGGATGCGACCGGCGCGACGCGATCGAAGACAGGTTGACGATCGCCCCTGCCTGTTTCCCGCCTTCTACGCCTTCCGCCTGTTTAATCATCCGTTTGGCGACATATTGCGACAGGCGTAGCGAGGTCATCAGGTTTTGATCGAGCATCGTCTCGACCGATTTGTCATCCGGGTCGAGCGCATCCGAACGGATCACCTGTCGGCATCCATTGACAAGGATATCCACCGTATCAAACGCATCAATCGTCGCCGAGAGCAGGTTGGCAATCGTGAGCTTTTCGCGCAAATCCCCGGCGAAATAGCGGATATTACCCTCTTCCTTGTTCTCTCCCACCTCGTCAATCAGGCGCTGTTCGTCCATATCGGCGAACATCACATTCGCGCCGTGATCGGCAAAGTGGCGCGCCACAGCAAGGCCAATCCCATTCGCCGCACCGGTCACGATGGCGGTCTTGCCTGCAATCGAGAAGGACATGAAAACTCTCCCGTGATTCTATGATGCAGCTTACGCGCTATCGGCGCCCTGCGCGAGAGACCCTGCGGGCCGGGCGCGTCGCGTGAAGCACCTTGAACCGGTTATCCCCGGCGATCTCTTCTACCTGCCCGAACTGGGCCTGAAGCGCCGCCTCGTAGGGTAAATGCCGGTTGGCCACAAGCCAAAGCTGTCCCGTCGGAGCCAGCATCCGCGCCGCCGCCGCAATAAACGCTTCGCCAAGGGCAGGCTCTGCCGTACGGCCTGTGTGAAACGGTGGGTTCATCACCACCGCATCCATTCTCGCCCGCGGCTCCCATGTCGTCGCATCGGCCCAATGAAACTCCGCACGCGGATCGGTGATATTCTCCCGCGCGCAATCAAGCGCCACATGATCGGCCTCAACAAGGTAAAGCGTCTCAACCGCCTCCCGCGTCAGGATTTCCCGCGCAAGATATCCCCACCCCGCGCCAAGATCGGCCACATTGCGCCCAAGCTTCTCTGGCAGTGTCTCCGCCAGAAGCTTTGACGCCGGATCAATCCCATCGGCCGAGAACACGCCCGCGCGCGTCACGAAACCCTCAACCTGCATAGGCTCTGCGCGCCAATCCTCAAAATCGCCGCCTTCGAACCAGAACAGCTTGCCATGGGCCTTGGAAAACACCCCGCCAAGATCGGCGCGTTTCTTGCATTCCTTGAGCACACTATCCGCGCCATCGGTCTTCTGTCCGTCAACGATCACCAGATCGGCAACGCCAACTGCCCGCGCGATCAAATCCCGCGCCTGCTGCTTCGCACGTGGCAGGAACACAATCGCCACCGCATAGCGCCCCGCCTCAATCACGTCACAGGCATACCCCGCCCGCTGAAACGCCTCGTAATCGACGCGGTTGGGCTGGATAATCCGCACCCTTTCGCGCCCAAGCGCGCTAAGGTCCGTGCCCGCACGGGGGGCAAAAACTGCGATCTCGCCGTTTTCGGGCAATTCAAGGCCATGCCCATCAAGGGCGAGGGTCAGACGTGAATGGGACATGGGCATTTGACGATCCGCGTGCGGATCATTCCTTTTCCATGGTGCATTGCAGCGGATGCTGATGGCGTCTCGCGAAATCCATCACCTGCGTGACCTTGGTTTCCGCGATTTCGTGGCTGAACACCCCGACCACCGCAACGCCTTTCTTATGCACCGTAAGCATGATCTCGAAGGCTTCGGCGTGAGTCATGCCAAAGAACCTTTCCAGGATATGAACAACGAATTCCATCGGTGTGTAATCGTCATTCAAAAGAAGAACTTTGTAGAGCGGCGGGCGTTTCGTCTTGGCACGCGTTTTGAGGGCCACACCAAAGTCGCCATCATCGCCATCACCGGCGGACATATGAAACGGCTCTGAGATCATGACCTGCAAACGGGATTCCTGTTGTCGCTCTGAGCGATCTATATAACCTGTCCTGCACATGAGAAAAGAGCCTCGCAAGGGAATCGCACCGATATCATGGCCCAAAAACTGACAACAATCGGTTTCGATGCAGATGACACACTCTGGCACAATGAACGCTTCTTCCGCGTGACGCAGGATCGCTTTGCCGATCTCCTCGCGGATTATACCGATCGCGACCACCTCGAAGAACGTCTCCTCGCCGCAGAAAAGCGCAATCTTGGTCACTACGGATTCGGCATCAAGGGCTTCGTCCTGTCGATGATCGAAACCGCCATTGAAGTCACCGAAGAAAAAGTCCCCGCCACCGTCATTGCCGAACTCATGGCCGCCGGGCGCGACATGCTGCGTCACCCGATCGAACTTCTGCCCCACGCTCGCGAAGCCATCGAGGCCCTTGCCCCA
Organism: Paracoccaceae bacterium; assembly: GCA_018223085.1. GTDB lineage: Bacteria > Pseudomonadota > Alphaproteobacteria > Rhodobacterales > Rhodobacteraceae > Shimia. The sequence goes on along the minus strand of JAAEZB010000036.1, from coordinate 14,084 downwards.
CAATATCGCATCCTCTTGATAACCAAAGGAGATCTTCTGGATCAGGAACGCAAACTCGCGCAATCCGGCCTTGGAGATTTCTTCGATGGGGTCGAAATCGTGTCGCATAAAACCACAGCCACTTATGCAGACATCTTCGCCCGCCACGGCGAAGGGGCAAACCAGTCAATGATGGTCGGCAACTCCCTGCGCTCTGATGTGATCCCGGCAATCGAGGCTGGCGGCTGGGGAATCTACGTGCCTCATGACCTCACCTGGGCCCTCGAACAAGCCACCCCACCCCGCGAAAATTCCCGTTTTGCTGAAATTTCGAGCCTTGCCGATCTTCACGATATCGTGCGCAATCTTCGGTGACCAAACGTCATGCTCTGCGCGCGTGGCCTCTCTAGCGGACAGACCCGCCAGCGGCCCAACATCTAGGTTGTCGCGATCCCACACACCTTCCTGCGGGTCAAACCAAGACTTTATCACGATTCTAAGCTGTGCTAGCGTCATGTTAAATAACAAGAGCCGAACCGGAAAACCGGCGGCATGAGGCAGTAAAAGGCAGTTAAGTTGAAGGTTCGGCACATTCAGCCGGCCCGAATCGGGCTTTTGGCATTGGCGTCCTGTCTATGGATGCTGGGCATGACTCTCGCGACTCTCGCGGCCCCTTATGCTGCCATGGTCGTAGATGCCCGTACCGGCGAGGTTCTCCATTCACGTAACGCCGATACCCGCCTGCATCCCGCGTCACTGACCAAGATGATGACGCTCTACATTGCCTTCGAGGCGGTGAAAAACGGCGAAATTTCCCTTGATACCAACGTGCGCATTTCGCGAAATGCCGCCAGCGAACCGCCCTCCAAGCTCGGCTTGCGCGCTGGTCAACGCATCAAGCTGCGCTATCTGATCCGCGCCGCTGCGGTGAAATCCGCCAATGACGCCGCGACGGCCATCGGCGAAGCCATCGAAGGCTCCGAGGCCAAATTCGCCCGCCGCATGAACCGCACCGCCCGCGCCCTCGGCATGACCAACACAACCTTCAAGAACGCTCATGGCCTGACCGAGACCGGCCATATGTCCACCGCGCGGGATATGACCACCCTCGGGCGACACCTGCTCTACGACTACCCACAATATTACAACCTGTTCTCGCGCCGCTCGACCCATGCCGGGATCAAGACCGTCTCCAACACCAACCGCCGCCTGCTTGCCGCCTATCGCGGCGCCGACGGGATCAAGACCGGCTATACCCGCGCCGCCGGGTTCAACCTCGTCGCCTCTGCCGAACGTGGCCGTGAACGGGTGATTGCAACGGTCTTTGGCGGTCGCTCCTCCGCCTCGCGTAACGCCAAAGTGGCGGAACTCCTCGACCTCGGCTTCCGCCGTGCCCCAAGCCGCGTCGCCCTGCGCAAACCGAGCCCACCACAATATGGCACCAGCGGCCCAGCCCCGGCAGGCAAGACAATCCGCGTCGCCACCGCCGTGAAAAAGAGCCTGCGCCCCGTGCTGCGCCCCGCAAGCATCGAACAACAGGCCGCACCGGCCCTCGTTGCCGAAGCCGCGCCCGCCAAGGACGACACCACCGTCGTCGCCAGCGCCCGCGCCATTGAATACGACATCCAATCCGCCCTGATCGAAGCCCGCGGTGCCGCGCCCTTGCCGGAAACCCCGGTCGAAGAGGCCCTCGATACGCCGCAGGTTGTCACCCGCCTCTCAACCTCGGGCGGGCGTCATTGGGGCATCAATGTGGGCCGCTACCCCTCGCGCTACGCCGCCGAGAAAGTGCTCCTGAAAACCGCCCTGACCGAAATGACGACACTGGACGGCACCCTGCGCAAGGTAGTGCGTGGAAATCGTGGCTTTGAAGCCAATTTCGTCGGCATGACACAGGAAACCGCCGATCTCGCCTGCCGTCGCCTGCAAGCGCGCCAGATCGCCTGCTTCACTATCGGCCCCTCCTGATCTCAAACAACCGACCGCAACAAAAAAGGCGCCCCTTAAGGCGCCTGTTTTCGTTCGTTTGGGTATCGCCCATCAGGGCTTGGGATGATCGTCCCATTCGCCGCTCAGGATACGACGCGCATCGCCCTCCGGGTCGTCATATTGGTTCGACTTTACCGTATAAAGAAACGCCAAAAGCCCCACCCCGCCAAGCAGGATCGAGATCGGAATCAGATAGGATAGGACTTGCATCGTCGGTTACCTCAGACGGAGCGCATTGAGCGAGACAGTAATCGAAGACGACGACATGGCCAAGGCCGCAATCAGCGGCGTCGCCAGCCCCGCCACCGCAAGCGGCACGGCAATGATATTGTAAACTGTCGCAATGCGGAAATTTTCCCGGATGCGCTTGGTCGCCGAACGCGCTGTCACCACGGCATCGGCAATCGGGCTGAGATCCCCGCCCAGAAGCACGATATCCGACGCCACCCGCGCCGCATCAAGCGCCGAAGCCGGCGAAATCGACACATGCGCCGCCGCGAGCGCCGCCGTATCGTTAAGCCCATCGCCCACCATCAGAACACGCTTGCCTTCATCGGTAAGTGCCTGCACCCGCGCCGCCTTATCTTCTGGCAGAGCCTCGGCAATCCATTTCTCAATCCCCAAACGCTGCGCCAAGGCCTCGACCGCGCCGGTGCTATCGCCCGACACAAGAAGGACCTCTTTACCCGTCTCAAGAAGCCCCTGCACCGCGTCTTCCGCGCCATCGCGCAGCGTATCGGTAAAGGTAAAGGCGCGCACCTGACCATCGCCGACCGACAGGAAGGCCGAGGTCTGCGCCAAAGGCTGCGCCCCGATCCAGGCCGCTCGGCCAAGCCGCACCAACGTGTCGCCGATCCGCCCCTGCGTGCCATAGCCCGGCACTTCTTCGATATCGCTGACCTGTGCAGGCTTGATCCCCGCCTCACGCGCCGCATTGGCAAGCGCAGAGCTCAGCGGATGCGACGAGCCCATCGCCAGCGCAAGAGCAACTTCAAGATCACGACGCGCAAAATCGCCAAGGTTCTCGACCTGCGGCGTCCCCGCCGTAAGCGTCCCGGTCTTGTCAAACACCACCGTGTCGACCTCCGCCAGCCGCTCAAGCGCCGTGGCATGTTTGATGAGCATCCCCTTGCGGAACAACCGCCCCGACGCCGCCGTCGTCACCGCCGGCACCGCAAGGCCGAGCGCACAGGGACAAGTGATGATAAGAACCGCCGCCGCGATATTGAGCGCGGTGCGCATATCAAACGTGTAGAGATACCACCCCACGAACGCGAGCGCCGACAGGATATGCACCCCCGGCGCATAAAGCTTCGCCGCCTTATCGGCGAGCGATGTATACCGGCTGCGCCCCGACTCTGCGATGGCCACAAGATCGGCCATACGATGCAGGCTCGTCTCCTCGCCGACCGCCGTCGCGCGAATAACCAACGGCCCGGTGAGATTGACCTCACCCGCGCTAACGCCAAAGCCCGGCTCCGCGAAAACAGGCACCGTCTCACCAGTCAAAAGCGACCGGTCCAACTCGGATTGCCCTTCGACAATTTCGCCATCGACAGGCATCCGCCCGCCGGGCCGCACGAGGATCATATCCCCTACGGCCAACTCGCTGACCTGCACGGTCTCTTCTTCGCCATCCCTCACCCGAACGGCACGAGGCACCTCAAGCGCGGCAAGTTCCTCTGCCGCCGAGCGCGCCACGGCGCGGGTGCGATGGTCAAGGTAACGCCCCGCCAAAAGGAAGAAAGTCAGCGTCAGCGCGGCATCGAAATAGGCATGTTCCCCCGAAAGTGACGTCTCCCAAAGCGAGGTCGCCACCGCGAGCAGGATCGCCAACACAATCGGCACATCCATGTTGAGCCGCTTATGCTTGAGCGCGCCCCAGGCGCTTATGTAGAACGGCTTGCCCGAAAAAACGATCGTCGGCAGGGCAATCGCCGCCGAGATCCAGTGGAACATATCCCGCGTCGCCGCTTCGGCCCCGGACCAAACCGACACCGACAAAAGCATCACGTTCATCGATGCAAATCCCGCCACCGCGAGCCGCATCAAAAGATCACGCCCCGCCTTGTCCGTGGCCGTTGCCGAAAGCGTGCCGACATCAAGCTCATGTGCCTCATACCCGATCCGGTCGAGGACATTGATAAGATCGGCCGCCGTAACCTCCGGGTCGGCCTCAACCGAGGCCCGCTTGAGCGTCAGGTTAACCCGCGCCGAATGCACCCCCGGCGTTTTGGCCAATTCCCGTTCGATAGTGGAGATGCAAAGCGCGCAATGCACCGTCGGCACCGAAAGCGCGAGCTTGGCCTCTTTGTCCTCTGCCATCTCGGCAAGAGCTTCCGCCGCAGGCGCAGCGGAACAGGCCGGACAGGCCGAAGCTTGCGGGCGCATTGCGGCGGTCATGGTCAGCTGTCCTTTTTAACGCGGAAGACGACCCGCTGGATGAACTCCGTTCCGTCCGCCGTGACCGCCTTCATGCGAATATTCCAGTTTCCCTGCCCAAGCTGTACCGGCGCCACGAAAGCATTACCGTCAAATTGGAAATCCGGGATCACATCATCTTTGACATGGGTCGGGCGCCCGACCACGGCCTCAAGGGTCTGTGGCTTAACGGCACCGCCCTCTTCATCCGTGATCGCAAGGACCAACATGCCCTCCGCATACTCGGCCTTGATCTCCCATCCCAGCGCCTGCTGGTCGTGAAGGCGGGTATTGAACTCCTGACTTGCGACATAAGAGTTCTTCACCTCAAGCCCGGGGAAGGTCCGCACCGCCGAAAAGGCAAGCCAGAGGTTGACCCCGATGATGACACCGAAAGCACCGATGAAGATCATCAACACATGCTTACCGGTGAGCTGCTTTTCCGCCATTAGTTGGCCTTTCCATTGAACACAGTGTCTTTATACACGCGATCCGCGTTTGTGGTATCTTCAACCCACATCCGGAAGTCGGTTCTTTCGGCATGGGCCGCGTCCGATTGCGGCGGCGCGAGGATATAGACCCGCTGAAGTCTCATCTCGTCTGCCGGAACTTCAACGACATTGCCATCCACACCTTCAAGCTCGACCACAAGCGTCTCATCACCAGTCACGCTGATTTGGAACGGACGCGCTTCGCCATGCTTGTTACGCAAGCGCACCTCATAGGTGTTGCGGATCGTGCCATCGGACAGGGTCACGAAGGTCGGGTTGCGCACCGGCGCCACCGTCAGGTCAATATCCGACCGCATGAACAGCGCCACAACAAGACCAATCCCCACCGCAGCCCAAAGCGACGTGTAAAGAACGGTGCGCGGACGGAAGATGTGCTTGAGGATATTCTTGGCTTTGCCACCCTCCCGTTCGAGGGTTTCATCCGAAAGCGCCATATAGTCGATAAGGCCGCGCGGCTTACCAATCTTGTCCATCATCTCGTCACAGGCATCAATACAGAGCGCACAGGTGATGCACTCAAGCTGCTGACCATCGCGAATGTCGATCCCCATCGGACAGACGTTCACGCAGGCCATACAATCAATACAATCGCCAAGCTCGGTATCATTGGTGCGCTTACCTTTGCCGCGCGGCTCACCGCGCCATTCACGATAGGAGACGGTGATGGTATCTTCGTCCATCATCGCGGCTTGAATGCGCGGCCAAGGGCAGGCGTAAATACAAATCTGCTCCCGTGCGATGGCGCCAAAGAAGATCGTGGTGCCGGTTGCCACGGCGATCGTCGTATAGGCCAGCGGATGCGCTGTTCCCATAAAGAGATCAACCAAAAGAGCCGGTGCATCGGTGAAATAGAAGACCCACGCTCCGCCCGTCAAAGCGCCAATCAAAACCCAAGAGAGGTATTTCGTGATCCGAAGGCGGATCTTGCGCATATCCCATTTTTTCTGACGATGCAGACGCAGGCGCGCATTTCGGTCGCCCTCAATCCATCGCTCCACAAGGATGAAAAGATCGGTCCAGACGGTCTGCGGGCAGGCATAGCCGCACCAGACACGCCCAAAGGCGGACGTAAACAGGAAGAGCCCAAGCCCCGCCATGATAAGAAGACCCGCCACGAAATAAAATTCATGCGGCCAAATCTCGATCATGAAGAAATAGAACCGCCGGTTGGCAAGGTCGATGAGGACCGCCTGATCCGGAAGGCTCGGCCCCCGATCCCAACGAATCCACGGGGTCAGGTAGTAGATGCCTAGGGTAAAGGCCATCAGATACCATTTAAGGTTCCGGAATTTACCGCTGACACGTTTGGGAAAAATTGGCTCCCGGGCGGCATAAAGGCCCGGATCTTGGTCTGTAGTGCTCACAGGACTCACTCGCGCTTAAGATTTGGCTACCTGCCGTTCTGGACCCTGCGCCCGCCACTGGCTTTGATATGGGTCAAACGTTTCACCCAAATCCGATATTTCAAATGCAAGTTTTTAAGATTATTCTGGTCACGAAACCGTGTTTTTTGCGCCGTATCGGCATTATTGCAAAAATACATGCGGATGGTAACATGGTTTCGGTAGGTGTCGGCTTTCCAGGAAACGCGCGAACAGGACGGAAAGCCGACACTCCTTGCCTCTCCGATAAATCGGCGGCAACCCGAAGGGTTCTTCCTCTCGCAAGCGATGATTCCGAACCCGGTTATGGGCTGACCTTCCCAGATCACTTGCCCAACTCCTTTGACCCAGATCAAACCGGCCTGTTTTTCCCCCGCCCACTGGCAAAAATATGCGTACCTTCGGGAGGCAACCGCAAAAAATCCCGGCAAAACCGGGATGCGAAAGGAGAATTTGTCATGGGAGAATAAAAAAACGCCGGTTTTCCAGGAAACGCGCGAACAGATCGGAAAACCGGCGCTGAACCGGGGGCGTTGCCGTCCCCGGAATTTTGTCAGGTGAGCTTACTCACCACCACCGAGCTGGTGCACATAGACCGCAACCGCGCGGATCTGTGCTTCGGTGAGACGACCCGCTTCGGACGCTTCTGCCGACCAAGGCGGCATAACGCCGGACCGGCTGAAGGTGACGGTCTCTTTGATGGTGGCATAGTCCCCACCATAGAGCCAGATCGCGTCCGTCAGGTTCGGTGCGCCTTGCGCACGGTCGCCTGTGCCGTCTTCTGCGTGACATGCGGAACATTCGGCCTCAAAGACCTCTGCACCCGCCTCAACGAGCGCGGCGTCATTCGGCGCCTGGCCCGAGAGGGTCATCACGTAGTTAACAACCGAGTCGATCTCTTCCGCCTCAAGGTAATCATCCCCGAACGCTGGCATATCCGAGAAACGCGCGTCGTCGTCGTCCTCGTTACGAATACCATGCGAAACGGTGGCGTGGATTGCCTCAACGTCACCACCCCAGAGCCAGTCGTTGTCGAGCAGGTTGGGGTAGCCAACCGCACCGGCCGCACCAGAACCGTGGCACTGTGCGCACCAGGTTTTGAACACGGCAGCACCAGCCGACACTGCGTAGGCGTTCAGCTCCGGATTAGACGTAATCGCCGTCAATTCCGCAGCTTCCAGCTTGGCGTTGATCGGGCCGAGCTTTTCCTGCTGTTCGGCAATATCGGCCGCGACGTTACCGCGGGTCGAAAAACCGATCAGGCCAGGCGTTGCTTCTTTCAGGCCCGGCCATGCCGGATAGGCAACCGAATAGCCGATGGCCCAAACGATACAGGCGTAGAAGATATAGACCCACCACTTCGGGAGCGGATTGTTATACTCTTCAATGCCGTCCCAGGAATGGCCGGTCGTTTCGACCTCATTTCCTTTTTGAACAGGTTTTTTACTCATGTCCTCGCCTCCTTATCCGTGGCGGGTTTGTCATCGTGCCGGAACGGGATATCTGCCGTGTCCTTGTAGTCCTTCGAGGCGCCAGGGCGGAAAACCCAGACAATGACGCCTACGAAGAAAGCAAACAGGAAGAGCAGCATCCAGCTGTCGGCGAACTCACGCAGAAGGGAATATGTTTCCATGTCCCTTCCCCTTAACGGCTGGCGTCAGGCGTGAAGGTCGAGAAGTCCACCAGAGTGCCCAGCATCTGCAGATAGGCAATCAGGGCGTCCGCTTCCGAGATACCCGGCTGGGCATCGAAGTTACGAACAGTGACACTCTCCTCACCGTACCGCTCCAGCAGACCATCATAGTCGCTGTCGGGGTCGGCCTGAGCCGCGAAGTCCGCCTGAGCATTCTCAAGCATCTCATCGGTGTAAGGCACACCAACCAGACGGTTTGTCTTGAGAATGTCCGCGATGTACTTGCCATCAATCATGCGGTTTTCGAGGAAGCCGTATTTGGGCATCACCGATTCCGGCACAACCGACTGCGGATCACGCAGGTGGTCCACATGCCACTCATCCGAGTAACGGCCACCAACGCGGGCGAGGTCAGGCCCCGTCCGCTTGGAGCCCCACTGGAAGGGGTGGTCATACATGGATTCTGCGGCCAGCGAGTAGTGACCATAGCGTTCCACCTCATCGCGCATCGGGCGGATCATCTGCGAGTGGCAGACATAGCACCCTTCCCGGATGTAGATGTTGCGACCTGCCATTTCGAGGGGCGTGTAAGGACGCATGCCCTCCACTTCCTCAATGGTGTTTTCAAGCCAGAACAGCGGTGCAATCTGCACAATGCCGCCAACGGTTACGACCAGGAAGCTGAAGATCAGCAGGAGGGTCGCATTGGTCTCGAGGATTTTATGTTTATCGAGAATAGCCATAGCTCCGGCCCTCCTTATTCAGCCGGGACTGCTGTGGCGAGCGGCTCTTTTGCCGGCGCCTTGCGAACAGTCATGTAGAGGTTATACGCCATGATGATTGCGCCGCCGAGGTACAGAAGACCACCGGTTGCACGCACCACGTACATCGGGAATTTAGCTGCCACGGTGTCGGCGAATGCGTTCACGAGGAAGCCATTGGCATCCACTTCGCGCCACATCAGGCCTTCCATGATACCCGTGACCCACATCGACGCGGCGTAAAGCACGATGCCGATAGTGGCGAGCCAGAAGTGCCAGGACACCATCGAGAGCGAGTAGAGACGCTCACGTTTCCACAGCACCGGAACCAGATAGTAGAGAGCACCAAAGGTGATCATACCGTTCCAGCCAAGAGCACCAGAGTGCACGTGACCAATGGTCCAGTCAGTGTAGTGCGACAGCGAGTTGACGGCGCGGATCGACATCATCGGACCTTCAAAGGTCGACATGCCGTAAAAGCCCACCGAGATAACCATCATACGGATGATCGGATCGGTGCGAAGCTTGTCCCATGCGCCCGAGAGCGTCATCAGGCCGTTGATCATGCCGCCCCAGGAAGGCATCCAGAGCACGATCGAGAACACCATGCCGAGGGTCGAGGCCCAATCCGGCAGCGCGGTGTAGTGCAGGTGGTGGGGACCAGCCCAGATATAGATGAAGATCAGGGCCCAGAAGTGGATGATCGACAGCTTATACGAGAAGACCGGACGTTCCGCCTGTTTCGGGATGAAGTAATACATCATGCCGAGGAAGCCCGCGGTGAGGAAGAAGCCCACAGCGTTGTGGCCATACCACCACTGCGTCATGGCGTCCTGAACACCGGCAAAAACCTGAACCGACTTCGAACCGAAGATCGAGACCGGGATCGACAGGTTGTTGACCACGTGCAGCATCGCCACGGTGACGATGAACGACAGGTAGAACCAGTTGGCCACATAGATGTGCGGCTCTTTACGCTTCATGATCGTGCCAAGGTAAACGGCAAGATACGAAACCCAAACAATGGTCAGCCACCAGTCCACATACCATTCCGGCTCAGCGTATTCTTTCGACTGCGTCGCGCCCAGAACATACCCGGTTGCCGCCAGCAGGATGAACAGCTGATAGCCCCAGAATACGAACCACGCGAGGTTACCACCCCAAAGACGGGCGGCGCTGGTGCGCTGCACGACGTAGAAGGAGGTGGTGATGAGGCCGGTGCCGCCAAAGGCGAAAATCACCGCGCTGGTGTGCAGCGGGCGAAGACGGCCGAAGTTCAGATACCCTTGCGCCCACTCAAAGTTGAGCTGCGGAAAGGCGAGCTGGTAAGCGATGGTCACGCCAACCAGGAAACCCACAACAGCCCAGAAGGCCGTCAGGATGACACCGACCCGGACAACCGAGTCGAGATACTCATCCTGCGGTGCAACTTTTTTTGTTCCAGTGCCCCGCAAGGTATAGATAAATAGGCCACCTGCGATCACCGCCACCAGAATGGCGTGAACCAGATAGGCCAGATCGCGTGCGTAGTTTGCTGCGATCAACGCGAAGAGCGTGACCAGAGCAAGCGCGATCAGCTTGATATAATTCAACATTTTGCGTCCCTTCGTCTTGCCGTACGCGATTCGAACACGCTACGGCGGATTTAGACTAGGTTTCTTTTGGGACTCCCCCCCCATCGACGCCTTGATCTGTGTCAAAGCAGAATGGTTCCAAATTGCCCCAATCATAAAGGTAGGACGCTGCGGCCCGCCCGCAGCTCCCGGAAACGCCATCCCACGGAGATCGACATGGCCTTCAAATCAATGCTGTCTGTGCTCACAAATGTGCACCTTGCAGAGACCGTTCTGGCCCAGGGTATCGAACTCGCCCGCAGTGCCGATGCCCATTACGATGCCTTCTGCCTCGGGGTCGATCGTAGCCAGACCGGCTATTACTACGCCGGGGCCAACGCAATGGTCCTTCAGGAAACCCTGACCCGCGCCAAGACTGAGAGCGAAGAACTCGAAGAAAAGGCGATTGAAACCCTACGTGCCTCTGGCATCCGCTGGGGAACGGAATCCGGCGTCGCCCAGATTGCCGACCTTGGCCGCCACGTTGCCGCTCATGCCCGGTTTGCCGATCTGGTGATCCTGCCCAAGCCCTATGGCGACAGCATCGGTGCCGAGATCGAGCCCACCATCGAGGCCGCCCTCTTTGAAGGCCAGGCCCCGGTGCTCGTCGTGCCGGACAATGGCAAGGTGATGAGCGCGCCCAAACGTATCACCATCGGCTGGAACGAAAGCAGCGAGGCGCTGGTCGCCGTGCGCGCCGCCATGCCCTTCCTGCAAGCCGCCGAAACCGTGCGCGTCGTTGTCATCGACCCGCCGACCCACGGCCCGCACCGTTCGGACCCCGGTGGCCTCTTGTCGCAATACCTGTCGCGCCACGGCGTGCGCGTTGAAATCGACGTGCTCTCCAAAACCCTGCCGCGCGTGTCGGACGTGCTCATGCGTCACGCCAAGGATACCCAGGCCGACATGGTCGTCATGGGGGCCTATGGTCATTCGCGTTTCCGCGAGGCGATCCTCGGCGGTGCGACCCGCAATATGCTTGAGCAAGCCGACATTCCGGTCTTCATGGCCCATTGATCGCAATCGGGGCGGTATGATCCGCCCCTTCAGACAGGAGAACAACGATGGGAGTTCACGTTTTGGTACAACTAGGACTTTTCCTTGCTCTGGTCTTTATCGGACTCGGCGTTCTTCTCGCCGGGCTTGGCATCATGAAATGGGGCAATGGTCAGGAAAAGAAACACTCCGATGGCACATCCGGTCCCAAAGCCTGACAAGCACATCGCGCCCAAACAAACAAAGCCGCCCATCGGGCGGCTTTTTCATTGCAAATCAGAGGATTAAAACGCTCAGGCCATCATCCCGCCATCGCTATCATCGCCCGCTTCCTCAAGCAGCCGGCCAAGATCGGGAATGGTCACGTGACGCTTGCCCTCAAGATGGATCACCCCGTCGCGCTTGAGCGCCGACATCTGGCGGCTCACGGTTTCAAGCGTCAGCCCAAGATAATCCGCCATCGCCTCCCGCGTCAGCGGCAGATCGAATACCAACGGCCCCCGCGCGCCCACAAGCTTGAGCGACGCATCCCGCCGCGCAATGATCGAAAGCAGCGACGCGATCTTCTCACGCGCCGTCTTGCGGCCCAGAACAAGCATCCATTCCCGTGCCGCGTCCAGCTCATCAAGCGTCATCTCAAGCAACCGCTGTGCGATATGCGGCGTCTCAAGCATCATCCGTTCGAACGGTTTCTTGCGGAAACAGCACATGACGAGTTCCGTCGTCGCCACAACGTCATAGGCCGCTGCATCGCGCCCCGGACGGCCTACGAAATCGCTCGGAAGCAACAGGCCAACCATCTGCGTGCGCCCGTCTTCCATGGTCTGCGTCAGCGACGCGATCCCCGATACGACAGAGCCCACAAAATCCATCTGATCCCCGGACCAGACAACGGTCTGACCCGCCTCGAAGGTGCGGTAATATTTAACCTCTTCGAGAGCTTCGAGTTCGTCCGTGTCACAACGTGCACAAACCGCCCGATGGCGAATCGGACAATCCTCGCAATGCTGCGTGTGTTGAGTCAGTTGGTCTTGTGCCATAAATTCATGTTCGCGCTTGATCTGGGTCAAGGATAGCCCCGTCCCGATGCTCTTAAGCGTAATCTTATGGAAACGAAAACTCAATTGGCAAAGCTGGGCCTTTTTGACGCGAAAGTGCCGCGTTACACAAGTTACCCAACGGCACCTCACTTTAAGAACAACGTGACGCCGGATCTCTTCGGTGACTGGATTTCTGCAATCAAACCTGATTCGCAGATATCTCTTTACGTGCACGTGCCCTTCTGCCGCCGTCTCTGCTGGTTCTGCGCGTGCCGAACCCAAGGCACCGCGAGCGCCTCCCCCGTAGCTGCCTACGTGGAAACGCTGAAACAGGAACTCGACATTCTCAAGGCCCAATTGCCCTCCGGCGTGACCCTGTCGCGCCTGCATTGGGGGGGCGGTACGCCGACATTGCTCGAACCGGCCATGATGGAAGACCTCGCCGGCGCGATCTTCGACGTTGCACCCATGGCGGCGGACGGTGAATTCTCGGTCGAGATCGACCCCTGCGAGGTTGATGACGCCCGCCTGTCCGTGCTTTCCAAATCCGGCATGAACCGCGCCTCCATCGGGGTGCAGGATTTCGACGAGGAAATTCAAAAGGTCATTGGCCGCATCCAGAGCTATGACGCGACCCGCGACGCGGTCGACATAATCCGCGCCCACGGCGTCCATAGCCTCAACGCCGATATCCTTTATGGCCTGCCGCACCAGAGTCAGGCCCGCATCACCGAAAGCGTGCAGAAGCTCCTGTCGCTCTCCCCCGATCGCGTGGCGCTCTATGGCTATGCCCATGTGCCGTGGATGGCCAAACGCCAACAGTTGATCCCGTCCGATGCCCTGCCAACTCCCGAAGAACGGCTCGACCTCTTCGAGACCGCGCGCAAGCTCTTCATGTGGGACAATTACAACGAAATCGGCATCGACCATTTCGCCACCAAGGAAGACGGCCTCTCGGTTGCCCTCAACAACGGCACTCTGCGCCGCAACTTCCAGGGCTATACCGACGATACCTCCGACGTTCTGATCGGTGTCGGCGCGTCTTCGATCTCGCGTTTCCCGCAAGGCTACGCCCAGAACGCCCCCGCAACCTCGGCCCATACCGCCGCGATCCGCGATGGGCGCTTCTCGACATCGCGCGGCCACGCCTTCACCGGCGAGGACAAACTCCGCTCGCGCATGATCGAAATGCTGATGTGCGAATTCCGCACCCATAACGGCGAGCTGATGGAAACCTTCAGCCTCACCCCGGCCCAACTCCAAACCCTGTATCAACCACTGATCCAAGGGTTCCCGGATATGGTCAAGGTGACGCCCGATGGGGTCGAGATCCCCGAACACGCCCGCCCGCTGACGCGGATGATGGCGCGCGCGCTCGACGCCTATGACATGGATCAGGCGGGGCATAGCTCGGCCATCTAGGCCGGGTCCCGCCGCCACAATGCGACTGGTCTCTTTCAACGTGCAGAACATGCGCCTGCGCGGGTCCCATCTTGATGGGGCCCGTGATCGCGACATGCCCGAAGACCTCGGCCCCGCCGCCCCCCTCCTCGACGATTATGACCGCAAGCTCACCGCCAAGGTTCTCGCCGAGGCCAATGCCGACGTGATCGCGCTTCAGGAGGTGTTCGACCAGAAAACCCTCGATCACTTCCACGATGCCTACCTCCTGCCGACCGGCACCGCCCCCTATCCGCATCGCATCTGCCTGCCCGGCAATGACGGGCGCGGCCTCGATGTGGCCCTCCTGTCGCGCAT
>JAAEZB010000131.1 GCA_018223085.1 Paracoccaceae bacterium | reverse complement strand
GGGCGGGATATCCCGATTGTGAGGCGCTTTTGATCGTCGAGGTCGAGGGCAGCGATGAGGAAATCGACGCCCAGCTTGAGAGGATCATGGCCATTGCGCGTCAGCATAACCCGGTAGAACTGCGCGAAAGTGGGAGCCCGGAGGAAAGCGCGAAAATCTGGCTCGGTCGTAAATCGGCCTTTGGCGCGATGGGGCAGATCAACGATTACATGTGCCTTGATGGCACGATCCCGGTTTCGCAGCTTCCGTATGTGCTGCGCCGGATCGGGGAAATGTCGAAGGAATACGGGCTTGATGTTGGCAACGTGTTCCATGCCGGGGATGGCAACATGCATCCGCTTATCCTTTTTGATGCCAATAAGCCGGGTGACCTTGAGCTATGCGAGGCGTTTGGGGCGGATATCCTCAAGCTTTGTGTCGAGGTGGGCGGATGCCTTACCGGAGAACACGGGGTTGGGATCGAAAAGCGCGATCTGATGGTGGACCAGTATGCGCCTGAGGATCTTGATGTGCAGATGGCGATCAAGGATGTGTTTGATCCTAAGTGGCTCTTGAACCCAGCGAAGGTTTTCCCGCTGGCAGCGAGCGAAACACGGCGAATGGCAGCGCAGTAAGGGGCTTTGCCCCCGGCCCTGTGGGCCTCCCCCAGAGTATTTTTCCAGAGAAGAAGCATATGAGACCTGAGACAGAAGCGGCGTTGGCCGAGAATGTGAAAAGCGCGGAAGGCCCTTTGCGGATTGTGGGCGGGGGCACGCGCGATATTGGCGCGCCGGTTGAGGGTGCGGTGCTTTCGGTGGCGGGGCTCAGCGGTGTGACGCTTTATGAGCCGGGCGCGCTCACTGTGGTTGCGCAGGCGGGCACGCCTTTGGCCGAAGTGGAGGCGGCGCTTGCGGCGGAAGGGCAGCGGTTGGCGTTTGAGCCGATGGATCATCGCGGGCTATTGGGGACGGAAGGCACACCAACGATTGGCGGGGCTGTTGCGGCGAATGTGTCGGGGCCGCGCCGGATTCAGGCCGGGGCATGCCGGGATTCCCTATTGGGGGTGCGGTTTGTTGATGGGATGGGGCGCGTCCTCAAGAATGGCGGGCGCGTGATGAAGAACGTCACGGGTTATGATCTTGTGAAGCTCATGGCCGGGTCATGGGGGACGCTTGGCGTTTTGAGTGAGGTGTCCCTCAAGGTTCAGGCGATCCCGGAGGCGGAAGCGACGCTTGTGGGGCGCGGGATGGATGCGGTTGGGGGCGTCAAGGCGCTCTCGGCGGCGCTTGGGTCGCCCTATGATGTGAGCGGCGCGGCCATGTCGGGCGGCGCGGCGATGGTGCGGCTTGAGGGGCTGGGGGATTCAGTCTCTTACCGGGTGAAACGCTTGCTCGCCGCAGAGTGTGCGGGATGGGATGTCGTAGAAGGCGAGGTCAGCGCCGCGCTCTGGCGCGGTGTGCGGGATGTGACGCCCTTTGCCGGGCGTGATGGTGCGGTTTGGCGCGTGTCGGTGAAGCCATCGGATGGGCCGAAGCTCATTGCGGCGCTGGGCGGGCCGGAGGCGATCCTTGATTGGGGCGGCGGGCTTGTTTGGATGTTGATGGAAGAGGCTGAGGTTGCGCGGGTGCGCGCGGAGGTGGCGCGCCTAGGTGGTCATGCGACGCTTGTGCGGGCGCCGGAGGCCGTTCGGGCCAAGGGAGCGGTATTTCAGCCGGAACCGGCGCCGATCGAGGCGATCAGCCGGGGCCTTCGGGCCAAGTTTGATCCGCGCGGGATTCTTAATCCGGGACTGATGGGGTAGGCACATGCAGACGCATTTCACCGAAAAACAGCTTCAGGATCCGGGCATTCAGCGGGCCAATGAAATCTTGCGGGCCTGCGTTCATTGTGGGTTTTGCACGGCGACCTGTCCGACCTATCAGGTTTTGGGCGATGAATTGGATAGTCCGCGTGGGCGGATTTACCAGATCAAGGATATGCTTGAGAATGAGCGGGTGCCGGATGCGAAGACCGTCAAGCATGTGGATCGGTGCCTGTCTTGCCTTGCCTGTATGACGACGTGCCCTTCGGGGGTGCATTATATGCATCTTGTCGATCATGCGCGTGAGTATATCGAGGATCATTACAAGCGGCCCTTTATGGATCGGGCGTTGCGGTGGGTTCTGGCGCGGATTTTGCCCTATCCGACGCGGTTTCGGTTTGCTCTTCTCGGGGCGAAGATCGGGCGGCCTTTTGCCTTTCTGATGCCGGATGCGCGGTTGCGTGCAATGCTTGAAATGGCACCGAAGTCGATCCCGCCGGTGAGCCGGAATGACGATCCGCAGAGCTTTGCACCGCAAGCGCCCAAGGCGATGCGGGTGGCGCTTATGACGGGCTGTGCGCAGAGGGCGCTTAATACGGATATCAACGATGCGACGATCCGGCTTTTGACGCGGCTTGGCTGTGAGGTTGTGGTGGCCGAGGGGGCCGGGTGTTGTGGGGCGTTGACGCATCATATGGGCAAGGCCAAGGAGAGCCACGCCACGGCGGCGAAGAATATCGAGGCGTGGGTTCGGGAGATGGATGGCGAGGGGTTGGATGCGATTGTCATAAACACCTCGGGCTGTGGCACGACGGTCAAGGATTACGGGCATATGTTCCGCAATGAGGCGCTGGCGGAGGATGCCAAGCGCGTCAGTGGCATTGCGATGGATGTGTCGGAAGTGTTGATGAAGCTCGACCTGCCGGAGGGGGCGGATAAGGAGACGGTTGTTG